>JANOAY010000513.1:0-1669 GCA_031411375.1 Pedosphaera sp.
GTCGGAGACCGGCGCTCCGAGAGAAATAAACTGACCCGCTACTCAGCCCAACCCCGCCCTTGACTTTCCCGCGCGGGAGGAGCCTCATGCCTCCAAGCTCGGGAACAACAATTGGCAGGCCATGAATAATTTCATCCAGTCTCCACGGCGCGGTCTTCTCCACGGCGCGGTCTTCTCCACGGCGCGGTCTTCTCCACGGCGCGGTCGCCGCAGCGGTGCTGCTGATTTTCTCCGGCATGAAAGTTCCGGCGCAAAACGCGGCTGAGAAAACTTCCCCGGACACGCGCACGGTCAAGGCGCGCGGCGCGCACCACCGGGTCTGGCAGCGGGATCATTTTGTCACCCTGCCCGATGGCCGCGTCGTGAACCGCCCCACCGGCTACACCGAACTCGCCACGGGTCTGCATTACTTGGAAAATGGCGAGTGGAAGGAATCGCGCGCAGAGATTGAGATCACCCCCGAGGGTGCGGCGGCCACCCACGGCCCGCATCAGGTTCGCTTCGCCGGAAACATCAACACCTACGGAGCCATCACCCTCACCACGCCGGATCAAAAGATTTTGCGGTCGCACGTCATCGGCCTCGCTTACACGGACACCGCCACCGCACAGAGTGTTTTTCTCGGACGCGTGCGCGATGCCGAGGGTCTGCTCTACGCGCCGAACGAGGTGGTCTATCCGAACGCCTTCAGCGGCGTGCGGGCCGATGTTCGTTACACGTACAGCCGGCAAGGCTTCGAGCAGGACGTGATTCTGCGAGATCAGTTGCCCACGCCCGCCAGTCTGGGCCTGCGTCCGGAAACCACCTTGCTGGAGGTGTGGACCGAGTTCGTGGAGTCGCCCGAACCGGAGGTCCAATTCGTGTCCGGGCCGGGCGGGCGCACGGCGGACCAGGCGTTGGAGTTTGGCACGGTGCGGATTCTGCGCGGTCACGCTTTTGCCTTGGACGCGCCGTGGAGCCGCATGAGCGCCGCGCCGGTGGTCAAGCAATGGGTGCAGGCCGGAACGCAGCGTTATCTCATCGAGAGCGTGCGCTATTCCACCATTCTGCCGGAGTTGGAGAAATTGCCTCCGCACCAAGCCGGATTGCGGCTGCCGGCGCAGGAGAAAAATTCCCGGCTCGCCCTGCTGCAAAAAATCAAACCGCAGGAAACCCGTCCGGCCGCGCCGGTGCGGCTGGCCCGGCTGCCTTTCCAGCGCCAGCAAGGTCTGGTGCTGGACTACGTGCTGTATCAAGGCGACCGGACGAATGTGACTTTCCAGGCCGACACCACGTATCTGCTCACGGACGGTTTCAACGTCTACGGCACGACGACGCTCGAAGGCGGAACGGTCATCAAATACAACACCTCCAACGATGTGGTGATGCAGGTCTGGGGCGAGGTGGTCTGCGCCACGGATGATTATCGCCCGGCGATTTTCACCTCGCGCAATGATCGCACCGTGGGTGAAGACCTTTACGACGGCACACCGATGCAGTTCCACGCGGCTATGGCTGTGGACAAATTGGATCTGGAATTCAAGCATCTCCGCATCTCCTACGCGTGGCGAGGTCTGCAAACCTTTGGCGTGAAAGTGCGCCACGCCCAGTTCACGCATTGCGATACCGCGCTCGCCACTTACTACACGCTCTTTGAAGAATGGGGCGCGAGCGAGTTCGAGAACATTCT
>JANOAY010000514.1:0-4965 GCA_031411375.1 Pedosphaera sp.
CCCGGCGCGCGGATTTTCCAGTCCGCAGCAACGTGTGATGGCGGGAGGCGTTCAGATAAACCAACACCGCCTGAACATTCGTGGCTTGCCGCGGACTGGAAAAGTCAGCGCGCCGGGCAATTCGTTTTTTCGCGGACACAGTTTTTCACAGCCGCTCCTGGCCCCTGTGCAGCTTTGACCACTCTGCGATTTTTTTCTGGCCGAAGAAGGCCAGCGCGCGTTCTGCCCGTGTCTCCTGCCCACCGTTTCGCGGCCGGTTCCCATCAGTTTGCTTCAAGGTGATCAGGGGCGGGCATTCATTCCTTCGGAGTCGAATTTGTGACAATCAAATTGGCTCATCGAATTGCTGAAGGTGTTTCACTCGATCGCCGGATAGCTCCAAAGCGGATGGCACGCACACTGTTAAGGGGGCCAGTCATTAGTGCTCAACTAAACAAAACCTGATTCAACCAAACTCTGTATGAGGAAAAATCCCAACCGGAAGTTCTCCCCTGTCTCCCGCATCTCCCGTGTGTCCACGCTCGCGCTCGGCGCTTGTGTCGGCACCGCGTTGCTCACCGGTCCTGTCGCGTTCGCGCAGGACACCCGCGTGGACAAACTGGAGAAAGAAAACGCCGACCTGAAAAAACGCCTCGATTCCCTCGAAGGTCTCGCCATGAAAGAAGGCATGGTTCCCAGCGGGGCCAAACCCCTGGTCAAGGCGCTCTCGGAAATCCAGCTCAGCGGCTTTGTGCAGGCGTCGTATTTCTACAGCACCGGCCATCCGAAGGACGGCGTGTCGGACGCCTACCTGTGGAACAGCGTGGACAACTCGTTCTCCCTGAACAAAGTCAAACTCACCTTGAACAGCAAGCCCGTCGCCACGGACAAGTGGGATGCCGGCTTCCGCACCTCGCTCATGTTTGGTGAGGACGCGCCGCAACTCAACACGCCTGGCCGTAACGGCACCGACGGTGACAACACGACCTTCAACGACGTCCGCGAAGCCTATGTGGAATTGAACGTCCCCATCGGCACCGGCTTGAACATCAAGGCCGGCGAAATGATTTCGCTGCTCAACTACGAGTCGGGCGACGGCGGCGCGGCCAACGTCAACTTCTCCCAGGGCAACCAATGGTGGTTCACGGGCAACGGCCCGTCCGCCGGCGTGCAAGCCACCTACAACTTCACCGACAAAGTCGGCCTGACCGCGCGCGTGGATAACGGCCTGTTCCAAGGCCCCGTGGATAAGAACAAGGGCAAGGCCTACAGCTTCAGCCTCAACATGAAGCCCACGAGCAAATTCTGGGCGAACATCTACGGCTTCTACGACTTCCAGCCCGCCGGCAATGAGACACGCGGCCTCGGCGCCATTGGTGGTCTTCAAGTTACCGAGAAGCTCGGCACCGGTTTCGAGGTGGACTACTTCAACTTCTGGAATTCTGCCAACTCCTCCGACCTCTACTCCGTTGGCGGCTGGATTTGGTATGACTTCTCGCCCAAGGTCGGCATCGCGTTCCGCGGCGATTACATCTACAACCCGGATGGCGTTCTCGGGCCGGCCGTCCGCCCGGGCGCAGGCATCGCGACGACCGACACGGATGGCGACCTCGCCAGCCTCACGCTGACGCTGAACTGGAAGCCCGTTCCGAACATCAAGATCCAGCCGGAAGTCCGCATGGACACCACCTCGTACAAGGATGGCTTCGACGGCAAGAGTTCAGCGCGCTTCATCATGGGAGCTGGCGTCTCCTACCTGTTCTAGTCCTGAACCTCTTCATCACGAACTCACCTAGAAAACAAAACCATGAAATTCAAAACTCTGTTCCTGGCCGCCGCCCTTGGCGTCACGGCCCTCGCTGCCCAAGCGGCGGACACCGTCAAAGTCGGCATCCTGCACTCCTTGAGCGGCACGATGGCGATCAGCGAAACGTCCCTCAAAGACGTGCTGCTGTTCACCTTTGACGAGATCAACAAGGCCGGCGGCATCAAGACCGGCGGCAAGAACTACATGATCGAGCCCGTGGTCGTGGATCCTGCGTCCAACTGGCCGCTCTTCGCCGAGAAGGCGAAGCAGTTGCTGGAAGTGGACAAGGTCTCCGTGGTCTTCGGCTGCTGGACGAGCGTGAGCCGCAAGTCCGTGCTGCCGGTGTTCGAGAAGGACAACGGCCTGCTCTTCTACCCCGTGCAATACGAGGGCGAAGAGCTGTCCAAGAACATCTTCTACACCGCCGAGGCGTTGAACCAGCAGGCGATTCCCGCCGTGGATTACATGCTCGCGGAAGGCAAGAAGAAGTTCTACCTGCTCGGCTCGGACTACGTTTATCCGCGCACCACGAACAAGGTCTTGAAGCAATACCTGAAGTCCAAGGGCATTCCGGATTCCGACATCATCGAAATCTACACGCCCTTCGGTCACACGGACTACCAGACCATCGTCGCGGAAATTAAGAAGTTCGCGGCGGCGGGCAAGGCCACCGTCATCAGCACGCTGAACGGCGACACCAACGTGCCGTTCTTCAAGGAATTCGCCAACGCGGGTCTCACGTCGGAAAACTGCCCGGTGGTTTCGTTCTCTATCTCGGAAGACGAATTCCGCGGTCTTCCCGCGAAGGCGCTTGTCGGCCATCTCGGCTGCTGGACCTACTTCATGAGCATCAAGTCCCCGGAGAACACCAAGTTCACCAAGGACTTCCTCTCCTGGATCAAGGCCCCCGTCGTCACCGGCACCGACTACAAAGTCACCGGCATCGACACCAAAGGCCGCGTGACTTGCAGCCCGATGAACCTCTCCCGCATGGGCGTGCATCTCTGGAAGCAGGCCGTCGAGAAGGCGGACTCCTTCGAGGTGGACAAGGTCCGCGCCGCACTCTACGGCCAGAAGTTCAAAGGTCCGGCCGGCCCCGTCACGATGCAGGAGAATCACCACTTGGTGAACAACGTCTTCATCGGCGAGACCCTGGCGAGCGGCCAGTTCAAGATCATCAAGACGTTCAAGGACGTCGCGGGCGAACCCTTCAGCGAGAAGTTCCTCCCGAAATAATCTGCCAGTGCGAAAAACCTCGGATGAGGTTTTGGTGTGAACAGAGGCGGGGCGTGGTGGCCCCGCCTCTCTCACAAAAAGGAAACATCAGGGAACCCTCGGCATGGACAACGATACGAAACAGACCGACGCCAATTTGGACTGCGGCGGCAAGCGAAGCGCGACGCCGCTCTCGCACGCGCTGAGACATCCGAAAGCGCCGTCGCCGCTCCGCTCTGCTGGCGCACTCCACAACGCCCATCCGTGTCCATCCGTGTCCATCCGTGGTTTCATTCTCCTACTTATTCTCTGCGCCGCCACCACCTTCGCCGCGCCCGCGCACCGCACCAATCTCGTCGAAGCCATCCTGAGCGAAGACTTCGCGCGCCAGACGGAAATCATCAAGTCGCTCGTCACCGCCAACGATCCGCTCGTCGGTCAGGCGTTGCTCGCCTGGCGCGGCGGCGCGCTCTACGTTCTGGAAACGAACGACACCAAAGTCCCCATCATTCTCGACGCCGCAACGGATGCCGAGGGCAGCGCGAAAGCCATTCGCCTCATTGACGGCGAGTTCGTGAAAGGTGCGGACGGCAAGCCTCTCGTCTTCGCGGTCGCGGATTTAACTTCCGCCGACGCTGATTCCAAACTCCGGAAAGTCATCAAGGCCACGCTCGATCTCTCCGCCCTCGGCAACACCGACTCCAACATGCGCCGCGATGCCGCCGTAAAACTAGGCCAGGAACAGAACGTGGATTACCTCCCGTTCTTCGAGACGCTTCAGAAAACCGAGCAGCACGAGGAAGTCGTCAAGGCGCTCGCCGAAGCCGTCGCCACGACGCAACTCGTCTCCGAAGTTGAGGCTGTGCGCCTCGCCGCCATTGATAAACTCCGCACGATGCGCTCGATCAACGGCCTGAATTTCCTCCAACTCCTCGAGACCGCTGCCAAGGCCGCGCCCGCCAAATACGGCGAGAAAACTTTGGCCTCCGTCCACAAGGCCATCTACGAAATTGAGCAATACATCTGGCGCGGCAATCTCTTCGGCACCGCCTTCCGCGGCCTCAGCCTGTCCGCCGTCCTGCTCGTCGCCACGCTCGGCCTCGCCATCACCTTCGGCCTGATGGGCGTGATCAATATGGCGCACGGCGAAATCATCATGGTCGGCGCCTACTCCGCCTACGTGACGCAGAATGTTTTCGTCAAATGGTTTGGCGCGAGCGGCGGCGGCTTCGACAGCTACTTCATCGCCGCGCTCGTGGTCGCCTTCATCGCGGCGGCGGGCGTGGGCGTGATTCTCGAACGCGGCATCATCCGCTTCCTCTACAAGCGCCCGCTCGAATCGCTCCTCGCGACGTGGGGCGTGAGTCTAGTGCTGCAACAAATCTTCCGCCACATCTTCGGCGCGGCCAACGTGCAGGTCAGTTCGCCAAGCTGGCTCTCCGGCAGCTTCGTGATCAGCGACGTGCTGCTCGCCTACAACCGCATCTTCGTCATCGGCTTCGCTGTCTTCGTCGTACTGCTCACCTACGCGCTGCTCACGCGCACCTCGCTCGGCCTGCAAATCCGCGCCGTCATGCAGATCCGCAACATGGCCTCCGCGCTTGGTGTCCGCACCGACCGCGTGAACATGATGACCTTCGCTTTCGGCAGCGGCCTCGCCGGCATGGCCGGCGCGTGCCTCTCGCAAATCGGCAACGTCGGCCCCGGCCTCGGCCAAAGCTACATCGTGGACTGCTTCATGATCGTGGTGCTCGGCGGCGTCGGCAATCTCGTTGGTACCGTGGGCGCGTCGCTCGGCGTCGGCGTCACAGATCAAATCCTTCAGCCGTGGCTCGGCGCGGTGCTGGGAAAAATCACCGTGCTCGCGGCCATCATTCTGTTCCTGCAATGGCGGCCCGCCGGAATTTTTGTGACCAAGAGCCGGAGCCTCGAAGGTTAAGCGATGATTCAATCCATCCTCAAAC
>JANOAY010000515.1:0-4465 GCA_031411375.1 Pedosphaera sp.
GCGATCCATTCCCACCAGACAAAGTTGGGTGAGTAGCCGGGCGGCTGCTCGGACGTGGCCCCGCGCACGCTGCCCCGCACGTTCACCCGTTCGCCGCGCAGGCGCGTGCGATTCGCAAACTGGTCGTTCACCGGCGAACCCACCGTCAGCGTGACCGGCACGGAGGTGACGTTCACGCCGCTGACCACGGCGCGCGCGGTGAGGCGATGCGGCCCGGCCAGCGTGTTGCTCCAGCCCATTTGGTAAGGCGCGTTCGTGACTGCACCGACGAGCGTTCCGCCGTCGTAAAAAATCACCGCCGCCACGCTGCCCGTGCCGCCGAACGCCGCCGCTGACAGCAGGACGCCCTGCCCCGGCGCGACGACGGAACCGGGCGCAGGACTGAACAACACCACCGTCGGCGGCTGCGGTGAAGCGGACAGATTCACTTTCGTCACCACGCTGCGCGCGCCCGGATAAAAATAGGCGGATTGTCCGGACGAAAAAACTGCGCCGTCGCCGCTCCTGGAGATGGAACTCAGCGTCGTGGCGTGCGCGGAATTTTCGCCGACGTGCAGCGGACGAATGGGTTCGCCGCCCGTGAGCCGCGCCACGAAGGAACGGCCCGAGTCACCCAGCGCGCTAATCGTCCCGCCGACGAGCACGCGGCCCGCGCCGTCCAACGCCAGCGATTCCACGATGTCGTAGCCCGAGGCCGTGAGCGTCTGCACGCCGAGCCATGCGCCGGACGGGCTGTAACGCGCCACGAAGGCGCGACCGTTGGGCGTGAGCGGTGGAGCGTCGTCATTCGCATCCGGGAAATTTTCCGAGCTGGTCTGGCCGCCCACGAAAATCTCGCCCGTCGGGTTCACCGCCATGGCCCGCGCGTCGTCGCTGCCCGCGCCCGCGAGGTAGGTGGCGAAGACGAGCGCGCGACCGTCCGGCGTGAGCTTCGCCACGAAAGCGTCCAGACCGGAACCGCTGGGCAGCGGCTGGTGCGCGTTCACCGTGGGCAACACGCCGCCCGTGCCGGTGACATGCGCGTGACCGCCGCTGTCCACAGCGAGTGCGCGGATGTTGAACGTGGAAAAGGAAGGCAGGCGCGAGGCGAAAAGCAGTTCGCCCGTCGGAGAAAGTTTCATCAGCACGGGATGACTCGCTTCCGTGGGAGCGCCGAAATCAAATGCGTTGGTGCCAAGCATTCCCGCCGCGCCCGCCTGCACCACGACGAAGCTGTTTCCGCTCGCATCCACCGCCACGGCGATGGCCGTGTCGTGGCCCGTGGTGCCGAGATAGGTGGCGAAGCGAATCGTGCGGAGCGTGGCATCCAAGCGAATGATGAAAGCGTCTTGAGCACCGGCGTTCGCCGCCTGCCGAGCGCGTGTCACCGGGAAATTTGTCGCCGTCGTGCTGCCGATGACCACGACATCGCCATCAGGCGCGACGGCCACTTGCGAGGCCAAAGTGTCACGCCCGCCGAACACCGCCGAGGCCACCCCGCGCCCGTTCGCGTTCAACTGGCTGACGAAACCGTGATACCCCGAACCGCCGCCCTGAAACCGCCGCAACGCCCCCGGCAGCCGCGCCGGACGATCCGTGGCGCCAACGACAAAGGTTTTTCCGTCCGCCGTTCCCGCCGCGTGCAGGACGTGGACATTCGTGTGTGGCGTGAATTGAAAGACTTCTTCCGCCCGCGCCGAGGCCAGGCCCAGCAGGGCGCTGAGGAAGATGAAGGTCGCTTTGCCCATGAGTGCGAGCAGGCTACGCACGAGGATGGACGGAACAAGATTTGTTTCGGCGATCCAGCCGCTCCCGGCGCATCTTGGCACTGTTGTCGTTCCGCAACGTGCTGCCAGTTTGCAACTGGCAGGGGCTACGAGGTTCGAGCGGCCTCCACCCAGTCATCCGCGCGGGAAAAGCTCCGGCCCCTGCCGGTTGCAAACCGGCAGCACGCTGGGGCGCCCAGCCGCACCGGAAAAACAAAAGAGCGGAAGCTGCCTTCCGCTCTTTCCTGAAAACTGTGGAATGACCCGCGCTTACTTGAGCTTCGCCAGCACGTCCTTGATGGCGTTGAAGTTCGGCAAGTCCTTCGGGGTGGGCGTCTGCTCGGCGTATTGGACCACGCCGGCCTTATCAACGACGAAGGCCGCGCGCGCCGAGGTGTCGCCCACGCCCGCGAGCATCGGGAACAGCACGTCGTATTTCTTCGTCACTTCCTTGTTCAAATCGCTGGCGAGGGTGATGCCGATCTTTTCCTTCGCCGCCCACGCCGCCTGCGCGAACGGGCTGTCCACGCTGATCGCGATGACGTCCGCGTTCAGCGACTGGTAGCCGCCCAAGCCCGCCGTCACGTCGCACATCTCGGCGGTGCAGACGCCGGTGAAGGCGAGCGGGAAGAAGAGGACGACGGTGTTTTTCTTGCCGAGGTTGTTGCTCAGCTTCACCTCGACATCCACGGGTGATTTGGATTTGAGGGTGAAGTCTGGAGCCTGGGAGCCGACGGAGATTGCCATAAATTATTTTTGAGTTTGGTTCGTTGCGCGCCGCGCGCCGGGTTTATAGGAGCCGCCCGGCGCGAGTGTCAAATGCACTTTGGCCTGGCACCAGGGCTGACGCATCTGAACAGTCCATGAAAGCAGGGCTTGGCCATTCCCCTGACCTTCATTCCCCTGACTTAAATTCCCGCCCTCTTTCTGAAACTCCGGCCAGCGCGATGATGTCAGGGGAATGGGCTGCTCGCAGGGCAACATTTTTCGATGCGTCGGCCCTGGGCCGGACGCTTCGTTCGGCGGGGGAACTTTGAACGCTGATAAATGGTGGGTTGGCAGGGACTCGAACCCTGGACCAATGCCTTAAAAGGGCACTGCTCTACCAACTGAGCTACCAACCCACCCGAGGGCCGCGCAAGCTACGGGAGCACTTTTGGCGTCGCAAGGATTTTTCCCGGCCTCACGGCGCCGTTTCCCGCAGGCGGATGAACACGTTGCTCCCCGGCGGACGGCCGCAAATGGTTTCGTTCGTGCCGTTGAGAAAACGATTGGTCTGCACGGTGAGCGCGAACCAGCTGGTCTGGTTCAGATTCGTTTTGTATTCGGGAAAGATGGCGAGGTTGTTCGTACCGGTGGAGCGGAGCACAATGTTGCTCGTGAAATCAAAGCTCACAATCCGCACCAGCGGCAACGTCGGTCCCTCGACGGTCAGAATTTCCCCGCGCAGGGACTGCCCGTGCTCTGAGCAGTCGTAGAAGTAATTCGCCGCGTTCGTCGGCACGACGTAGGTAAGCAGGCCGAAGCACAGGCTGCTGGTGTCCACGCCCGGACTGTTCACGCGAAACGGATGGAAGCCGCAAATGGTGTCCACGTCGAAGGTGTAAGTCCGTCCGCGCACCAGCGTCAGCGTGGCGTTCGTCACGCCGTTGATCACAAAAAAGAACGCGGGGGTGGGCGTGCGAACGGTGAAGTCAGCGGCGGGCGCGACGGCGAGCGGCGTGAGCAAGGCCACGAGCTGGAGCGCGCGTTGGCACAGCGGACGAACGGACAGGCTTTTCATGTTGTGTCGGGTTGCCAGTCAGCCGCCACCCGGCTTCGTGACTGGATGGGCAGAATAAGCACCACACGGGGGACAATGTCAGGCAGAAATCTGCGGCGCGGGAAAATGGACGGAAGAAAATTGGCTGTCCGACATGGATTCGAACCATGACAAAGGCCTCCAAAGAGCCTTGTGCTACCATTACACCATCGGACAAGCGCGCAGGGAAAATATCTGCCAACCGTTTCCGCGCAACCGAAAATTTCCCGGCCCACGGCGCGCGGACTTTCCTGTCCGCAGCAAGCCACGAAGGCAGGACCGGGTTGTTTTCGCAGGATGACTCCGACCGACGCACGTTGCTGCGGACAGGACGGTCCGCACGCTTTCACCGCCAGTGCATATAGAGAAGCGTGATTTGGTTCGGCCCGCCGCGCCGGAGCAAGGCGGTATAGACGCGGGTCACGGCGTCAATCCGCACGGTCACTTCCACCTCGAAGGTCGTGCTGCGCGTGCCGAAGTAGCGTGCAAAAACCTGCGCGTATTGCGGGGTCATGCCGGGGACCTGGGCCAGATCGCCGACACTGCGGAAGGGTTCATCGTCCATGTCGCCCTCCTGCCCGTTCGGCCCGGCGCGCTTGGTGATGATGGCCTGGGCCATGCCGCCGTCCACGTCGGGGATGAGTTGCATGACGTTCGCGGAGGCGGTGTTGATGTTGATTTGGCGACCCACGGTGGTGAACAAATCCACAAAGCCGAGCGGGTAGGTCTGTTCTTCCGGCGCGCGACGGTTGTTGAAGCGGCGCGTCAGGCGCGCGTGGGACCGGGCGTATTGATCCTGGATGGTGTTGCCGGCCGCGCCGCCGCCGGAGCCGAAATACATGTTGGGCGTGATGCCCTTGATCATCATCAGCTCCGTGAGGTCATCAATGAAACCGTTCTTCGCGGAGTACGGCGGGCG
>JANOAY010000516.1:0-16664 GCA_031411375.1 Pedosphaera sp.
GTGGCTTCCAACGCGCCGGGCTGGAAGCCGGCGCTCCGAGCACATGGGTTCACTCAACCACACCAGCCACCGGCTCCGCCGGCAACTGCACCGTCACCGTCGTCAGCTTCGCCGGATCGGACGCGAGGTGGATCGTTCCACCGTGGGCCTTCACGATCCAGCGCACGATGCTCAACCCCAGGCCGCAGCCTTCGACCTCGCTGCCGTGCGCGTCGTCGCCGCGATAAAAACGGTCGAAGACGCGCGGGAGTTTTTCCGCCGGAATGCCAGGGCCGGTGTTGGTGATGGTCAGCGCGACGGCGCCATTGTTCCGGGTCAGGCCGATGGTCACGCGGCCGGCGGGCTGGTTGTACTTGATGGCGTTGTCGGTGAGGTTGAGGAGCAACTGCTTCAAGCGATGGCGGTCGCCGCGAATGGTCGTCTCGTCGCAGTCCCTCAATTCCACCTCGAGCTGATGCGGGCGGGCCAGCAGTTGCGCGTCGGCGAAACTGTCGCGCACCAGTTCGTCCAGACGCACCGGTTCCTGCGCGAGCTGGACCTGGCCGGCGTCGGCTTTGGCGAGCAAGGTGAGACCGTCCACGATTTTCGCGAGGCGCGCGATCTCGTCGAGCTGCGAGGCAAAAAATTCCCGGTCCTGCGGCGTGGTGTCCATCTCGCGGAGCCGGGTTTCAATTTCGCCGCGCAGAATGGTGAGCGGCGTCTTCAGCTCGTGCGAGGCGTGCAGGGTGAACTCGCGGATGCGGTTGATGGAGTCGTCGAGCCGCTGGGTCATGGAGTTGAAGACTTCGGTGAGGCGGTCCAGTTCGTCGCGGTTGCCGGTGCGGGCCATGCGCTGGTCCAGATTGTCCGCCTGAACGCGTTCGATGGCGCGGGTGAGTGCGGTGATCGGCGCGAGAGCGCGGCGCATCAAAAACCACCCGCCGACCAGCGACAGCACCAAGGCGGGTAACCCGCCAAAGAGCAGCACTTCCCCCAGTTCCTCCATGGCAGTGTGGCCTCCGCGGGCCAGCGCCTGGGCCACTTCCGGGTGGTCCACCGCCATTTCGTAGTAGGCCCAGCCGGCGACCAGCAGGAGCCCCACCAGCAGGATGCCCGAGTACCAGAGTGTGAGCTGGGTGCGGATTTTCATGCCGGTTCCTGCAAGACGTAGCCCACGCCGCGCACGGTCTGGAGCAGCTTCACCGGGAAGTCCGCGTCAATCTTCTCGCGCAGGCGCATGATGTACACGTCCACGAGATTCGTGCCGGGATCAAAATCGTAGTCCCAAACTTTCTCCACAATGGCCATGCGTCCGCAGATGCGGCCCGTGGAGCGCATGAGAAATTCCAGCAGCAGATACTCGCGGCGCGCGAGGTCAATGGGCGTCGTCCCGCGCTGCACCTTGCGCGTCACCGTGTCGAGCGTGAGGTCGCCGACGCGGAGCACGGCGGACTTGGCCTCGCCGCTGCGCCGCCCGAGCGCGCGGACGCGGGCGATGAGTTCTTCCAGCGCGAAAGGTTTCGCGAGGTAATCATCCGCGCCCGCGTTCAGTCCCTCGACGCGTTCGCCGACCGAGCCGCGCGCGGTGAGCAGCAGCACGGGCGTGGCGTTGTTCTTCTCGCGCATCTGGCGCACCACGCTCAGGCCGTCGCGGCCCGGCAGCATCACGTCCAGCACCACGACATCGAAAGGGGTGGTGTCAATCGCCGCGAGCGCCTGCGTGCCGTCGTGCAGCACGTCCACGGCATGGCCCTCGGCCTGGAGCGCCTTGCGAATAAACGAGGCGGTCTTTTTTTCGTCTTCCACGACGAGCACGCGCATGGCTTTGAACTTATCGGCGACGCGCGAGGGCGGCAATGGAGTTGTGACGGCAGGCAGGGAGGGTTTCATGGAGCCGGTGTTCACGGGTGACAGGTGTGGGCCGCCGGATCGTGGCGGTTTGAAACGGACTGGTCTCCGGCGGCTCTCACATTCATGGGCCGACTCTCCCCGCCAGACATGAACGCGCCATGAACCGTGGGTGACACAACTGTCATGCTCGCCTCATTCGCGCGGCGGCTTCGCAGTCAGCACTCTCCAGGCCTTGTCTTTAACCACATCTTGAAAATACACACCATCCCCCACCCCCACCCCACGACCACGGCGTCACCCCGGCGAAGTCTGGTCGAAAATGCGCGCCAACTGCCGCCGCAGAAGCTCCACCTCACCCTCCGTCCAGAGAACGTGCTGCGAAGCGGCGATTTTCTTTTCCAGCGGCCATTGCGCGGCAAGGCGCTGCTGGATTTGCGTCTCGGGCCAGCCGCGCGCGCGGAGTCGTTCCAGTTGAGTGACGGCGGTGCAGGCGGTGCAGAGGACGACGGCGAAGTGCGATTGCGCTTCGGTTTCAAACAGCAGCGGAATCACTACCACGCACGTCCCCTGCTCCGCCTCGCGCCAGGCGTCCACTTGCGCCAGCCAGCGGTCGCGGATGAGCGGGTGCAGGATGGCTTCGAGTTCCTGACGTTTTTGCGGCGCGGAGAAAACCACTTCGGCAAGCGCGGCGCGGCGGAGTTTTCCATCCGCATCAATCAGCTCACGACCAAACGCGGCGGCGATGGCCGAGAGCGCAGGCTCGCCGGGCGCGACGACCTCGCGCGCGATGTCATCGGTGTCAATGACGGGAAGGCCGCGCGCGGCGAGCAGCCTGGCAACAGTGGACTTGCCTGTGCCGATGCCGCCGGTGAGTCCGAGGAGTTTCATCACGCGGCGCGCGCGGCACGTCCGATCACAGCTTGCGGAGACGGTAGAAGACCGTGCCGGTGGCCGGTGCCGTCACTTGGTTCTCGCCGCCCACGACGGTGATGGTGAGCCCCGCCGCCGCCCACGGACCGAGCACGGAGGAACTGGATTCAAGGACGTAGCCGGCGGAAGGCGCGGGCCACGCGATGACCACATTCGCGCCGGAGGAACGGATGCTCAACGTCGGCGCGATCAAGACCGTCACGATGGAGAAGGAATTGTTCGCCAAGTTCGCATCGCTCTGCGCCGCCGTGACCGCGAGCAAGTTCGTGAGGTTCGCCGTGCCGGTGCCGCTGATGGTCACAGTGGCGGTCGTGCCGGAAGCGAGCGCGCCGAGATTCGCGGTCACAAGTCCCGCGCCCGTGATGTAGCTGCCTTGGCTAACGCTCACGGAACCGAGCGTGAAACCGGCGGGCAACGTGTCGGTCAAAGTCACACCGGTTGCGGTGGCCGGGCCGTAGTTCGCCACGGTGACGACGTAACTGACCGGCGAGCCCGCGATGATGCTCGCGGGCCCAGTGGCCGTCACCGCCACATCAGCGGAGGAAACGATGGGCGTGGCCGTCTGGATGTTCAGCGTCCAGCCGCCGTCCATGCGCCCGGCGTCGCCGTTCGCGTCGTCGAAAACGTAGAGAGACCAAGTGCCGTTCGGGTTCACGCTGTTGAACGCGGAGAGATTCGTGCCGTAGGGACCGGCCGGAGCGGGCGCAGGAAGAATGTCGCCGGGCGGATAATCCGTCGGACGATACGTGCCGCCGGAAATCGCGCTCGCGAACGGCAGCGCGCCGCCCGTGCCGTCAAACGTCAGCGTCACGCCGCTCACGGAATTGCCCGCGCCTGCATCAGACATGAGCATCACCTTCTGACCCGCCGGGCCAACGAGCAGCACGTCCACGTCCTCGGGGAACGTGTGCGTGAACTGGCGCAGCGAGACCGTGACTTTGCTGACCGTGCCGGTGACGCCGGAGACCGTGATCGTGGCCGGATAATTCGTCGCTGCACCCGCGAGCGGGATGATGATGACATCGCTGTTCGTAAAGCCACGGCTCGCGCTGACGTTGAACGACACCTGCACCGTGCCGAGATTTTGCGCGCCGTCCTGAAGTTGCAGCGTCGCGGTCAAAGTGCCGCCCGCCGCCGCCGAGGCCGTGAAGCTGAAGCTGCGCGAGGCCGTGGGACCGTTCGCCACGAGCGCGCCGTAGTTTTGCGCCGCGCTCGGGCCAGTGACGCCACCGGTAGCGAGCAGCGTCGCGACGAGATTGCCCGCGTCGAGCGTGCCGACGTTGCGGAGACCGAAGTTGATCGTGACGAGTTCGCCGGACTCAATCGCGCCGTTCGCCGGAGCCACGCTCTCGCTCGTGAGCGCCACGCCAGAGGAGACAATCAACGGCGCGAGCGCGTTGACCGTGGTGATGACGTTGGTCGTGTTGTTCGCGGAAGCGGAATCAGTGCTCGTCGCAATGACCGCGAAAAGATTCGCCACGGCGCCCGCGTTGAACGGCGTGGCGACGATGGTCGCAGTGGCGCTGGCGTTCGCAGCCAGCGATCCGAAGTCGCAGGTGATGACGCCGCCGGAGAAGCTGCACGCGCCCTGTGAGTTCGTGGCGGAGACGAAGTTCATCGAGGCCGCGAGGCGGTTGGTGACTTGCACCGCGTCCGCGTGGTTCGGGCCGCGATTGGTGATGGTGATGTGGAACGTGACGTTGCTCGACACGAAGACGGTCGAGGGCGCGGCGCTCGCGCTGATGACGAGGTCGGCCACCGGATTGTTCGCAGTGACACTCGTGGTCACGGAATTATTGCCCAAGTCCAGATCTGTCACATCGCCCGTGACGCTGGCCACGTTGATCTTCGCGCCGGGGCTGTTCGGCGTGACGGTAATGGCCACGGTCGCCGTTGCGCCGCTGTTGATGGTTCCAAGATTCGCTGTGACCACGCCCGCGCTTTCGCTGGCCGTGCCTTGGCTGGAATTCGCAGAAACAAAACCTGTTCCCGGCGGAACCAAATCGGTCAGCACCACGGCGGTGGCGTTGCTCGGGCCGCTGTTCGCGACGGTGACGGTGTAAGTGAGCGGCTCGCCCACAATGGCCGGGACGGGCGCGGCGCTGGCGGTGACGGAAAGGTTCGCGAGCGGCAAGACCGGCACCACGATGGTGAGACCGAGCGACCAGCCGCCGGAGACGCTGCCGCCGTCATTGCCGCCGTCGTCGTGGAGGAAGAGCGACCAAGTGCCGTTCGGGCTGGTGCCGTTGAACGATGCGAGGGACGCCACGAGCGGTCCCGCCGGAGCGGGCGCGGGAAAGAGGTCGCCCGCCGGCTCGGTGCCGGAGGTGAAGTCGGACGGCAGATAATTTCCCGCCGCGATGGCGCTCTCATTCGGCAGCGTGCCGGAAGCCGTGGGCGTAAAGGTGAGCGTGCGGTTCACGATGGGCGTGCCGCCGCCCGCGTCGGACATGAGCACGAGCTTCTGGCCGAGCGGGCCGACGAGCAGCGCATCAATGTCATCGGGGAAGGTGTGCGAGAGTTTGGTGAACGTGACGCGCGCCTGGCCGATGACGCCGGCCACGCCGTTCACGTCAATGGTCGCGGGATACGGCGACGCAGCGCCGAGATTGTTGATGATGATCTCCGCGCCGTTCGCGAACGTGAGGTCGCCGCCGAGCGTGAAGTGGAACGTGACCGTGCCGAGGTTCAGCACGCCGTCCTGAAGTTGCAGCACGGCGGAAACGGTTTCGCCCGCATTGCCGAGTGCGGTGAAGGTGAACGGACGCGCGACGCGCGCACCAATGGCGATGGCCCCGTAATTCTGCGAGCCGCTGGAGCCGCTCACGCCATTTCCGTCCAACAGGGTGGCGACGAGATTGGTGCTCGCAGCGTAACCAATGTTTCGCAGGGCCAAGTTCAACGTCACCGTTTCGCCGGCCTCGATGCCGCCGCTGCTGGGACTGAAACTTTCGAGGAGAACTTCGGTGCCGCCCGAGACCAGTATCGGCAACGGCGGCGTCACCGTGGAAACAACGGTGGCGACGTTGTTGCCCGGATTTCCATCGGCACTGGAAGTACTGACCGTGAATGTGTTGGTCAAGGATCCCGGCGTCGTCGGGCGAACGACGATGGCGACGGTCGCGCCCGAGCCTCCGCCGATCACGCCGAGGTCGCAACGCACGACGCCGCCCACCAGTGAGCAACCGCCTTGTGAAGCCGTGGCCGAATCATACGTCACCCCGACCGGCAGGACGTTCGTGAGCACGACTGCGGAGGCACTGACCAAGGACTGGTTCGTGACCGCCACATTGTAAGTCAGATTGATTCCTTGCACCGCCGGTTCTGGCGAAGCCGTCACGCTCAGGCCGAGGTCCGTGGTGCAATTGCCGCCGCCGTCCTCACACACGCTGGGATAGATGGCCAACGTCCAGCATTCCAGAACTCCCACCGCCCCCGCTTCCGTGTCCGAGACGCGCAGCCGCCACTGGCCGTTGAGAGCCGCGCCGTTCTTGCTGTAAAAGGCGGTCAGCGCCTGTTCCGGGCGAAACGCACCCACGAAGGGCGGGACCGCCACCGAAATCGGAAACTGGGCATTGTCATCGAAGGTCGTGCGCGCGCTCAGGGGGACACAGCTGGTTCCATAGCCCAGCCCGGCCACCCCTCGCTGAAAGGCGAGATTGATCGCGGTTCCGTCCGGACCGATGAGATCCACCACCAAATTCGACGGGGCCGAGTGATTGATGTGAAGCGCCACGGTGAGCTTGCCGATGGCGCCTTCCACACCGGCGACATTGATGGTGGAGATCACTCCATTCGTGCTGTTGTCTGGAATGGCCAGCGGCGTGTTGTTGTTGCGCAGCGCGGGCACGAGAAGCACCTGGCCCGTGCGCAACCGGATTTGATTCGTGTCATTCCGCGTTCCCGAGGCGACCACGAGCTGGAAATCAATGGGGACGCCGCAAACGAAACCGGGGGAGGTCTGCACCCGGAAAGGCCCGACGTTCGTCGCCAGCCCGTTTGTGGGCGTGAAAGGAAAGGCCGCCACGGCCTCCAGAATTGTGACCCCCGGCGTCGTGGTGGTCAGGGTGGCCAGACCGGCCACGGCATTGGTCCGGCCAATGTTCTTAAGCGTCAGAAAAAGCTCGTTGCACTCGTTGGGATCAATCAATTCATTTTGATTGCCCCCCACGACCTGGGCGCTCACGAAACTGATCCCGCGGCCAGGCGGCGTGATGCTCAGGGCCGCCGCCGCCATGACAATCCCGACACCGGAGTCGGAGTCCAGGCCCGGGGCTTCAATGTCGAGGGCCGAGTTGGTCAGGATGGTTCGCATCTCCTGCGGCGTCAGAAACGGATTGAAGGACTTGAGCAGCGCGGCAATGGCGGCCGCGTGCGGAGCCGCCGCCGAGGTGCCGAAAAAGCGGCTGAAGCCCGGCACCGTGGTCTGTCCGCCGTCCGCCGCCGCAATGTCCGGCTTCAAACGAACCACGCCGCCGGTGGAAGTAAAGCTGCCCGGCGTGATCGCCGCTCCGTTCGCATGGTAAAACACGCGCCGGGGACCATCGCTGCTGAAACTCTCCACCGGATTGGCCGCACCGCCCACAAACGGGTTGGGAAACGCGGTCGCCACATCCACGGCCGCAACACAAAACGCGTTGGTCGCGACCGCGTGTCCTTTTACCTCGCCCGCCGTGCTGACCGACAGCCGCCCGCGCACGGAATCAATGTTCATGTAGCGGGGGGCCGCCGCGTCCGCCTTGACGATCACGATGCGCGAACCTGTGACCACGGCTCCGCTCCCCAATCCTTCGATCGGGTCCTGCGTTCCGTTCTGAACGGTGGTGGACATGGCGACGATGTTCGCCCCGGTGGGGTCCAGAACGTAGAGATCGTAATCGTTGGTCGAGGCGCCGGAGGGATCGGACCAGTGCAAAAAAACCCGGCCGCTGGAGGCGGTCAGAGTGTTGTAATTGTTCGCGCCGAAGCTGTGAACCCGGCCGCCTTTCCCGTTCACCGGGCCGCCGGCGGCCCCGCCGTCCAGGAAGTCCCCTTCCCAAGTTCCAGAAGTCCCGTCGTTTTTGTTTACGGAGTTGCCGGCGGAAGAAAAGAAGAGCGCGCCGCCCGCCGTGACCTCGTTCACGGCCTGGGCAATGATCCCGTCCTGAAAAGGCGACTCGGCAAAATACCGCACGTCGTCCACGATGACGTCGCAGCCGGCCGCGCGCAGATCGAGGATGTTCTGGGCAAAGCTGGCCTGACCATTGAATGCCGAGGCGAAGTAAAGATTGGCACCCGGTGCGAGGTCGTGGACGATTTCCAACATGGCGGTGCCTTCTCCGGAACCGGGAATCCCGTCCTGCCCCGGCAGGACGTTGACGAACGGCAAATCTCCCGACGCCTGAGATGCGGCCAGGAAATCCACGCTGTCTGAAATCACCCCCACTTTGACGCCCGCGCCGTTGATGCCGAGCGCCAGCCGGGCCGGAAGCGCATTGTGAGTGGTGTCGCCTTCCGAGTTGATTCTGCCGACGTGAGCCTCGGCCTGGTCGGCGGGACGCACCGTTTTCACATCGGCCCGCGCGGCCAGCGATTCGATTTGATTGAGCGGCAGGCGCGCACGAATGGCGCGAAAACGAGGCGAGCTATGAACAACCTGGCCTCCGGATTGTGCGATGTGACCGAGCAGCGTCTGACTGACTTCCGCAGTGATGTCCACCAGCACCAAGCCGTTGGCGTCGGGGGCCACACCCAGCCGCACGTTGTCCAAACCCGGAGCGATGATCTCCTTTCGCGCCTGTTTGACCGCGTACACGAGCTGCGAATCCATCTTCTGCTGCGCGGGCGGGCGCGCGGCTTTCTCGGCTTGCAACGCCTGGATTTGGGACAACGCGCTGGCGCTGATTGCTTCTGCCGCAGGCAGATCCAAGCTGTAACCGACAATGACTGCGGCGATGGCCGCGAATCGAAGTAGCGTGCGTTTCATATCACTTCATCTGAAAAACGGGAACGCGGTGGAGTTCTTCCGCCCGCGCCCCGCGAGATTTTTTCTAAACGATCTTCCGCCCGCCTTACGGCGTGCGCTTGAGCCGGTAAAACTTCCCGCCGCTGTCCATCGGCAGGGTCACGGTGCTCACGCCATTGCTCACCACCGGCGTCACGGCGGCGTTCGTCCACGACACGCCGAGCAGGGCCGACGCTTCCAGCACCAGGTTGGGCGCGCTGCCCTGCCAGCTCAGCACGACCTGGCTGTTCTTGCGCGCCACGAAGAGCAGCGGCACCGGCACGCTGTCGCTGACCGTGGTCTTGATCGAGGCGAAGTTGTTCAGCGCGTTCGGATCCGCCGTGGCCGAGGTCACGGTGGTGTCAAAGGTCAACTGGCCGGTCACGCTCGGCGCGATCACGGTGATGGTGACGACGACGCCTGCACCGGGAGCGAGGCTACCGAGGCTGCCGCGCAGCACGTTGCCGTTGAGCGTGTAGGTGCCAGGGCCGGTGACGTTGAGAGTGTTCGTAGCCGTGCTGGCCGGCAGCACGTTGGTCAGCACCACGGAGGTCGCGGTGGCGGGTCCGAAGTTCGTCACGCCAATGGTGTAAGTGAGCGTGCCGTTCGTCAGCACCGGGTCGGGCGAATCGCTGACCAGCACCGCGAGGTCGGCTCCGGGAGCCACGATGTTCGCCGTGGAGATGTTCAACGACCAGCCGCCGGCGATGTCGCCATTGTCACCCACGCTGTCGTCCACCACGTAGAGCGACCAGACGCCGTTCGCATCCGAGCCGTTGAACGCGCTCAACGCCGGAGTGTTTGTCCAGAAGGCGGTGCCCACCCCGTACGGCGGATTGAACGAGTCGGCCACCGGCGGGTAGTTGGTGCAACGGTAGGTGCCGCTGGTGATGGCGCTGAACTGCGGGACGAACGGCACCGCCGACGCGTCGTCAAAGGTGAGGTTCACGCCATTCATCAGAAGGTTGGTGCCCGCGTCCGACATCAGCATCACCGCCGTGCCGTTCGGTCCGACCAGCAGGATGTCCATCTGGCTGGGCTGCGTGTGATGAATGTTGTTGAGCGAGACCGTGATCTTCGTGATCGGGCCGGACACGCCGGAGACCGTGATGGGAGCCGGATACGGCGTCGCTTGGCCGAAGGCCGGAATGGTGATGGAACCGCCGTTCGCAAAGGCCACGCTCTGACTGCCGAGCACGAAGTCAAAGGCCACCGGGCCGAGGAACACGCCGTTGTTCGTGACCAGCAGCGTGGCCGTGATGCGCGTGCCGTTCGTGCCGAGCGCGGTGAAGGTGAACGGACGCGACACGCTGCTGCCGCCCGCCGTGAGCAGGCCGTAGCTCTGCGTCTGCGGCGCGCTGTTCGTGACGCCGTTCGCGTAGATGATTCCCGCCGTCACGTTCGCCGCGTTGACCACGCCGCTGTTCCGCAAGCCGAGGAGCACCGTCACCGTCTCGTTCGGATCAATGATGTTGTTCGTGGGGAGAATGCTCTCGCTCGTGAGCGCAGCACCGGCCGCGACGATGAGGCCGCTGTCGTTGTCGAGAATGGAAAGGACCGCCGAGGCCGGGCTGCCCACGCGCGCACCGCCGGTCGGATTTGAAAGCGTGAAGGTGACGGTCTCGATGCCTTCCACCGTCGCATCATCCACCATCGGGAAGAGAATGGGTTTCACCAGCTCGTTGCTGGCAAAGACCACCGTGCCGAAGGTGCTGGAATAATCCGCGCCCGCCGTGGCGCTGCCGCCCGTGGCGTTCCATTGCACGCTCACGATGCCGCTCGATCCGCCGGTGCGCAGGAGATTGATCACCGCGTCGCCCGCGCCTTCCACGGCGCTGGAACTGGCCGCCGCAAACGCGATGGAACCCGCGTCATCAATGATGCTCAGGACGCCCGAAGCCGCGAGCGGATCAATCGTCGCGTTCACCGCGCCGGACAGAAGCAGCGTCACCGTCTCCGTGCCTTCCGCGACCGCGTCGTCGAACACCGGCACCAGCACCGTCTTCGTCGCGAGGTCGCCCGCCGCCCAGGCCACGGTCTGCGTCGTGAAGGAATAATCCACGCCCGCCGTGGCCGAGTTGTTCTGCGTGCGGAAACCGACCGAGACGGCCTGGCCGGGCGCGCCGCTGCGGACGAGCGTGATGACGGCGTTCGTCACCTTCTCGTTGACCACGTAGGTCGTGGGCGAGAATCCGACGGTGGTGTCGTTGTCGAGAATGGAAAGAATCGCCGTCGCCTGGCCGCCGAGGAAAGTTCCCGCCGAGGGATTCGCCAGCGCGAGCAGCACGGTCTCGTTGTTCTCGACCAGCACGTCGTCTTGAATGCGGACGTTGAACTGCGCACTGGTCTGGCCGGCGGCGAAGGCCAGCCGTCCGGTCGCCGTGAGATAATCCAGCCCCGCCGTGGCCGTGCCGTCCGTGGTCAGGAAATCCACCGCCGCTGCGCCCGCGACCGAGCCGACGCGGCGCACCGTGATCACCAAGTCCACCGTGCCTTCGTTCGTGGCATAAGTCGCGGCACTGAAGTTGAAGCCCGTGTCATCATCCAGAATCGTGATCGTGCCCGTGATGATCGGCCCGAGCGCCACGCCGGCGGACGGGCTGGAGAGCGTGAGATTGATCGTCTCGTCGCCTTCCGCAAGCGCGTCCTGCAAGATCGCGACCGACACGACACGGCTCGTCTGGCCCGGGACAAACGTCACCGTGGTGCTGCCGCCGTTGTAGTCCGCGCCCGCCGTGGCCGAGCCGTCGGTGGTGTTGAGCGTGACGGTGAAGCCCGTGTTGGTGTCGCCGAGGCGCACCAGCGTGACTGGGAAATTTGTCGCGCCTTCCGGCACCGTGAAACCCGCCGAGGCCAGACCGACCGACGCCTCGTTATCCACGATGGAGAGCACCGCCGCGCCGGGCGTGCCGACCGTGGTGCCGCCCGTGGGATTCGAGAGCAGCAGGCCCACCGTCTCAACCCCTTCCGCCAGCGCGTCGTCGGTGATCGGAATCGTGAACGTCCGCACGGACTGGCCGGAGGCGAAGTTCAGCGCCGTGAACACCGTTTGATAATCCAGCGCGGGCGTCGCGCTGCCGCCGCTGGTTTCCGCCATCACGCTCGCCGCGCCCAAATTGCCGTTGGTGCGCAAGACGGTGATAGTCGCCGTGCCGCCGAGTTCGCTCACGGTGTAAGCCGTCGTGCTGAACACGAACTGGCCGGGCGAGTCGTTGTCCACAATCGTCACCGTCGCGTTCGCGAGTCCGAGCGTGGCCGTGCCGCTCGGGCTGAAGAGCTGCACCGGCACGGTCTCGTTGCCCTCGGTCAGCACATCATCAATCGGGTAAATCGTGATGAAGGCGTTGGTCTGGCCGTCGAGGAACGTGACGAGGCCGTTCGTCGCCACGAAGTCCACGTTTGGCGTGGCCGAGCCGATCAGCGTCTGATAACCGACCGTGACTCCGCCGCTGTAGCCGTTCGTGCGGATCAGCTCGACCGCGATGCCTCCGGCCTCTTCGCTGCCCGAGTAGGCGGCGGCGCGGAAGCTGATCACGCCCGCGCCAAAGTCATTCTCCACAATCGTCAGGGTCGCATTCGACAGCCCGAGCGACGCGCCCACCGGCAGCGTGAGCCGCAGCGGCACCGTCTCGTTGAACTCGTTGATGGTGTCATCCAGCACCGTGACATCGAAGGTGCGCGAGCGGACGCCGGGCAGGAACGTGAGCGTCCCGGCTCGGGCCGTGAAGTCGAGTCCCGCCGTGGCCGTGCCGTTGGTGTCGGTGTCGAAATCCACCGAGGCCGCGTCGAGCAAGCCGCCGGCGCGCGTGACCGTGATGCGAGCGACCACGCTGTTCTCGGACACCTGGAAGTTCGCCGAGGCGAAGCTGAACGTGCTCTCGTTTTCCAAAATCGTCACCACTGCGTTGCTCGGAGCGCCAATCGTCGCGCCACCGGTCGCACCGGAGAGCGAGACGATGAAGAGACGATCCACGCTGGCCACGGTGTTGTCGTTCACCGGGATCAAAATTTGTTTCACGCTCTCGGCATCGGCGAAGTTCAGCGTGCCGCTCGTCGCGACGTAATCCGCCGGGGCCAAGGCCGTGCCGTTGACCGTCTGATAATTCACCGAGGCCGCGCCCGTCGTGCCGCCGGCGCGCACCACGGTGAGGACGGCGTTGCTGCCGCGCTCGTTGACCGAGAAGACCGGCGCGCTGAAACGGAACGTCCCCGCGCCGCTGTTCGTGCCGGCCATGAGCCGGGCGATACCGACACGCGTCTGGCCGTCGAACTCGGTGAAGCCGCCGCCGACCACGATCTTGCCGTCGTAATTTTGCAGCGTGATGGTGCTGATGAAATCATTTGCGCCCGCGCCGAAGTTGATCGTCGGGTCGAGCGTGCCGTCCGCGTTCAGGCGCACGAGGCGCTGGCGCACCTGGCCGTTGAAGGTCGTGAAGTTGCCGCCCACCACCACGCGTCCGTCCGGCTGCACCGCGATGGAACTCACGTAATCATCCGCGCCCGCACCCGGCGTGAACGTCCCGTCCACTGCGCCTGCGCTGGTCAGCCGCGCAAGGCGAGGAGCCGCCGCGCCGTTCACACTGGCGAACGTGCCGCCGAGCAAAACCTGTCCGCCGCTCGTGAGCGCAATCGCGTTCACCGCGCCGTCCGCGCCGGCACCGGGGTTGAACGACGCGTCGAGCGTGCCGTTGCTGTTCAGCCGCGCAATGCGGGCGCGCGGCGTGCCGTTGTAGAGAGTGAAGTCGCCACCGATCAGAACCTTGCCGTCCGGCTGCAAGGCCACGGCGCGCACCGGGCCGTTCGCGCCCGCGCCAACCGTGAAGCTCACGTCCACCGTGCCGTTCGTGTTCATCCGCGCCACGCCGTTGCGCGACACGCCATAGACCGTCGAGAAGAGTCCGCCGATGACGATGCGTCCATCCGGTTGCAGCGCCAGCGCGAGCACGCCGTTGTCGAGTCCCGCACCGAAGTTGAAGGTGTTGTCGAGCGTGCCGTCCGCGTTCGCACGACCGAGGTAGGCGCGGGCGATGAAGTCATACGACGTGAACAGACCGCCGAAGACGATCTTGCCGTCGGGCTGCGCCGCGACCGCGCGCACCGTGCCGTTCGGGCCGAGGCCGCTGTTGAACGAGGCGTCGAGCGTGCCGTCAATGTTCAGCCGCGCGAGATGGTTCACGCCTTCCACGCCGACGATGGCGGTGAAGTCGCCGCCGACCGCGAGCTTGCCGGTGTAAGCGGGCAAGGCCGCGTTCGTGAAGATGGCCGAGGCATAAACCGCGCGGCTGGGAATGTTCCGAGGATCAAACTGCGCGGAGGCCAGCCCGCTGCTGGCCAGCACCACCACCCCGCCGCGCTGGACCTGGTTGAATTTCTCGAAGTCGCCGCCGATGGCGAAGGTCTGCGGCACGAGCGCGTCAATTCCAGGAATGACCGTCACATCATCCAGGATCACGGCCGCGCCCACGTCCAAGTCAAAACGCACCCAGACCACGTCCACGAAACCCGCGCCGAAGGTTGTCACGCCGTTGGTCAATTGCACGGTGCCGCCGCTTGAGGAGGTCGCCGTCACGACCCCGGAGAGGTTGGTCACGGCCACACTTTGCAGCGTGAAGGTGAAGCCGTTCAGGCTGAGTTCCTGCGGCGTGCCATCCACGCCGAAAATTTGCGCCGCCGTCCCCGCCCCGTTGGTGGTGGCGTGGAAATGGCCGCCCGTCAGGCCGCGCAGGGTCAGGCAGTTCTCCGCGTAATCCGAGTAGGCCGTGAAATCAGCCGGCAGCGGATCGAACGTCATCACGGCCACCGGCGGCGGCACGCAGCGCGTGACGAGGCTGACGGCGTGAACTGGCGCGTCGGCCCCGCTGCCCACGTTGAAACCGGCGTCCAGGGAACCGTCGGGATTCAAACGCGCGACCCCCGACGACGGATTGCCATCGAAGGTCCCGAAGTCGCCCACGACGATGACATGGCCGTCGCGTTCCACCGCCACGGCCCGGACCGCGGCCAGCGTGCCCAGCCCGATGTCGAAGCCGGTGTCCACCGAGCCGTCCGCGTGCAGACGGGCGACGTGATCGCGCGGCGAGCCGTTGATGGTGAGGAACTCCCCGCCAATGACAATTTTCCCGTCGGGTCCGACGGCGATGCCGTTGATCACGCCGTCCGCGCCGAGTCCGGTGTTGAAGGTGGTGTCGAGCGAGCCGTCGGCATTGAGCCGCGCGAGGCGAGAGACGAGAAAGCCGCTGTAGCTGGTGAAATCGCCCGCGATCAAAATCTGCCCGTTCGTCTGCACGGCCAGGGCGCGCACCGGCGCGTTCGGACCGGAGCCGAGGATGAAGGTCAGGTCCCGCGTGCCGTCGGCATTCAGGCGCGCGAGGCGCGAGGCGGCGATTCCATCGTAACTGGTAAAGTCGCCGCCGATGAGCATCTGCCCGTTCGTCATCGCCGCCAGGGCGCGGATCAAATTGTTCGCGCCGAGCACCGAGGCAAACGTGGCGTCCACCGAACCGTCCAACAGCAGCCGGGCCACGCGCCCGCGCGCCACGCCGTTCACGTTGGTGAACGCGCCGGCGATGACCACGCCGTTCGCCACCGGGGCGATGGCGTGCACGGTGCCGGTCGCGCCCGTGCCGACCTGGAAGCTGAAGTCCACCGCGCCGTTCACGGTCAGGCGGGTGATGCGGTTCACGGCCAGCCCGTGGAACTGCGTAAAGTCGCCGCCCACGTAGAGCCGTTGCAAATCATCAAAGGCCACCGCGCGCACGGAACCTTTCGCGCCGAAGTTGCTGTTGAAGAGCGGGTCCACCGGGCCGGCCAGCGGCGCGATCGTCTCGTCGTCCGTGATGGTCAGGACGGCGTTGCTCGGCGTTGCCACGTAGGCGGCCACGCCCACGGCGTCGCGCAGGATCACGTTCACCGTCTTGGGCGCGTTGAGCAGGTTGTTGTCAATGATCGGCACGCTGAAGGTGCGCGGCGTGGCGTCGCCCGCCGGCCAGTTCAGCACGCCCGTGACGGCGACGAAATCCACGCCGCCGAGCGCAGTGCCGCTGGTTGCGGCATAAGTCACCGACACCGGGTTGTTCGTCACGCCCACGCGCTCCACGGTGATGGTGGCGCTGCCGGCGTTCTCGGCCACAGTGTAAGTGGCGGAGGAGAAGCGCAGGGTGGAATCGTCATCCACGATGTTCAGCGTGGCGGTGGGGACGGTGAGTGTGCCGGCGTTCGTACCCTGAACATTGCTCAGGCTGAGGCGCACGGTTTCCACACCTTCGCCCTCGGTGTCGTTGACGAGCGTGACGGGAAAGGTCTTGGTGTCCTCGCCGTCCAGGAAGGTGAGCGTGCCGTTGCTCGCGAAATAGTCCACGCCCGCCAGCGCCGACCCGCTGCTCACCGCGTAGTCCACGGTCAGGAAGCCGCGCCGGCCGTTCGGACGCACCACGCTCACGTTGACCGTGCCCGCCGATTCGTCGAAGAAGAAGTTGTTGGTCAGAAATGCGACATCGGTCTGAACGATTTCGTTGTCGGAAATGGTGACGGTGGCGTTCGTGGTGAGGATGAGCACGCCGCCCGCCGGCTGCGAGAGCGTGAGCAGGAAGTTTTCGTCATTCTCAGGGGACAGGTCGTTGATGATGGGAATGGGAACGATCTTGATCGTCTCGCCTTGGGCGAAGGCCACCACGATGTTGGTCGGGATGTAGTCGAGGAAGGCCGAGGCGGTGAGATTGCTGGTGATCAGTCTGACCTGCACGGTGCCGAGCGTGCCGTTGGTGCGGAGCAGCGTGACCAGCGCCACGCCCGCTGACTCGTCCACCACAAAATTGTTCGTCGCGAACAGCACCGCGCCATTGGCCGCGTCATCGTCAATGAGGTTCAGCACGGCGTTCGAGATGCCGAGCGTAGTCGTGCCGCTGGGATTGCTCAGGGCGAG
>JANOAY010000517.1:0-2569 GCA_031411375.1 Pedosphaera sp.
CGAAGGTCAGCGGCGAACCGTTGCGGTAGCCGTCGGCGTTGACGTCCGGCAGGCCCATGTAGCGCTCCTGATAGATGGTGTCGTAGAGGCGCATGTTCGGGACGGACGCGATGGAAATGCCGGTGCTGTAGAGATCGGGATGTCGCAGCATCGCGTTCAGAGTCATGGAACCGCCGCCGCTCCAGCCCCAGATGCCGACGCGGGCGGGGTCCACGTAGGATCGAGTGGCGAGGACGTGCTTCAAGGCTGCGGCCTGGTCCTGCGAGGCGAGAATGCCGATCTGGCGGTAGATCGACTTGCGCCAGTCGCGCCCACGGGGCGTGGCCGTGCCGCGATTGTCGAAGCTCATCACCAGGTAACCCTGCTGCGCGAGCATGTGGTGCCACAACTGCGAGTCGCCGCCCCAGGAATCCTTCACGGTGGATCCGGCCGGCTCGCCATAGACGTAAATGAGGAGCGGATACTTCTTCGTCGCAACGAAACCGGGCGGCCGGAGGCACCAGGCGTCCAGCTCGACACCTTTGGCGACGGGCACCTTGAAGAACTCGGTCGTCGGCAGATTCAACTGGGCGACGCGCTCCTTGAGCTTCTTGTTGTCCGCGAGAACGCGCACCGGCTTGTGGTCGGGCAACGAAATAAGCTCGGTCATCGGCGGCACGTCATGCGACGACCAAGTGTGGAAGGCCCATCGGCCATCGGGCGAGACCTGATAGGAATGCGTTCCGGTCTGGTCATTCGGTGTGACGCGTTCAGTCCGATGTCCGTTGAAACGCGACCGGTAGAGGTAACGCTGCGTCGGGTTATCCGGCGACGCCATGTAGTAGATGCGTTCGGACTTTTCATCGATGTGGATAAGCCCGGCCACGTCGTGATTTCCCTGCGTGACCCGCTTCAATTTTCCATCATCAAGGCTGGCGAGGTAGAGATGGTCCCAGCCGTCGCGTTCGCTCGGGAAAACGAACCGCTTGCCACCTTCGATCCACTTCAGGTTTTGGTTGCCTTCAACCCAAGCGGCGTCGGTGTCGGTCAGAATGGTTCTCACCTTGCCCGTGATCGGATCGGCGAGCATGACGCGGTTCGTGTTCTGCAACCGGTTCAGTTGTTGCAGGAAGATTTCCTTCGAGCCTTCGGGCCAGGCGAGATCGAAGATGTAATGGTCGCGCGGATCGCCCGGCACCTCCAGCCAGCGCGTCTGGCTGGTGGCGAGTTCCACGGCGCCGACGCGGCAGGACGAATTCATCTCGCCGGTCTTGGGATACTTGATGAGCTGCGTCTTCGGGTAGAGGCCGCCGGTGTTGTTCACCAGCGCCACTTCACGCACGCCTTCCGTGTCGAGCTGCCAGTAGGCGATGGACCGTCCGTCCGGGCTCCAGCGAAAGCCGTCGCGCAGGGAGAACTCCTCTTCATACACCCAGTCGAAGGTGCCGTTGATGATCTCCGGCGACGTGTTGGTGGTCAGCGCGATGATGCGGCGACTCTGGAGGTCTTCAACGTAGATGTTCCGCTCGCGCACGTAGGCCACGCGCCGTCCGTCCGGCGAAAACTTAGCGAACATCAGCGTCGAGGCTTGGGCATCGCCGCCGAGCTTGAGCAACTCGTGGCTCGTTCGATCGAGCACCCAGTAATCGCCCCGGCTGTTCGTGCGCCAGACCTTCTTCGTGTTGGTGAAAATGAGCAGCTTCGACTGGTCCTTCGACCAGGTGTGCCCATCAATTCCAAGCGGCGAAGATTCCCCCGGCGGAACGAAGTCACCGGCCGGCACCAGGATTTCCTTCGCGCCAGTCTTGGGATGGTGACGAACCAGATCACGCCCACCACCGGGAGACTTGGAAGCCTCGAACGTCGTGTAGCCGGAGCTGTCCTCCAGCCAGCGCGCAGAGAACCCTTCACCGCCAAACTCGCCCGAAGCGAAGATGCGTTTGACGGTGAGCTGCGTGGAGTTGGTTTCTCCCGCCGCCATCCCGTGCGACGTGCCGAGCAGCAACACCAGGCCCAGCCAAAAGGCGGCAGGGCGACCAAGTTTTCGAAGAGTTGAAGTGTTCATTTGTGGGCAAGCTGATGAATCGTCCCGTGCAGGGAGCGGGCGAAGGTCGTGCCGTCGGGGGCTTGGAGACTCACCTTGAGTTCATAGCATTGCGTCGGCGCGAGCGTCGGGATGTCGAGCGTCACCGTAAGGGAAGTCTGCCTGCGATGGCCGGGCAGGCCTGTCATGCGTGCAATCATTTTTGATGGAGTCATGCCGTGGCGTAGCACCATCCAACGCCTTTTGCCATTCATCGTTGTGACTACCGCTTCGGAATCTGGTTCAACGTGTAGTAAGCCGCGTCGTGCAGCAGGCGCTGGCCGGTGCGGTCGCGCAGGCCGGGGAGGTGCAGCTCGTGGATGTGGCCGATGACGAGTTTATCCACCACGAGGCGGACGCTGAGGCAGTCGGCGCTCGGAGTGGCGGACACGATGCGCTGGTCGGCCTGCTCAATCTCCGGCCCGCCGTATGCGCCGAAGTAGTGGTGCGTGAAGGTCTCCAGCGTGTAGCTCTCCGGGTCGCGCGCGGTCGTGGCGTCCACGGGTG
>JANOAY010000518.1:0-7551 GCA_031411375.1 Pedosphaera sp.
AAGGGAATTTCCTTCACGACGTAGCTGCTGTTGGCGCAGCAAAGCTTCACGAGGATTTCCTCCACGATGTCGAAATTCTCGCATTCGAGCGTCAGGGCCCGGAGATCCACCCCTCTATACAGGCGGAAGCTGTTGGAAACATCCGCGCATATGAAGCCATGACGGCGTGCGAAGTGATGCAGGCGATGCGGGCGGCTCGCATGGACAAAATCGGCCTGGGAAAATTTCTCAACCGCGAACGCACCGTCTGGCGTCATACGCTCCGGGGTGCGTGGCTGTGCTATTTCAAAGGCTTCCGCGCGCAACTGGCGGAAGGCAAAGCTCAAATGCACCGGGCCAAACTGAAGCGACCAGGAGATGCGTCATGAAAAATCTAATCCGAACTCTGAGCTTGGTGGCCTGTCATATTTGCGGTTCCGCAATAGACGCCGCTGCCGCCGCGCCGCGTCCCAACATCGTCTTCGTCATCACCGACGATCAGGGCTACGGCGACTTGAGCTGCCACGGGAATCCCGTTCTCAAAACACCGCACCTCGACCGGTTCCACGGTGAGAGTGTGCGGTTCACGGATTTCAATGTCAGTCCCACTTGCGCGCCGACGCGGGCGGCGCTGATGACGGGGCGGCATGAATTTCGGAACGGCGTCACGCACACCATTCTCGAGCGCGAGCGGATGACGACGAACGCTGTCACCATCGCGCAAGTGCTGAAGGACGCGGGCTACGCCACCGGCATTTTCGGGAAGTGGCATCTGGGCGATGAGCCAGCGTATCAGCCGAACCGGCGCGGCTTCGATGAAGTGTTCGTCCACGGCGCGGGCGGCATCGGCCAGACGTTTCCCGGCAGTTGCGGCGATGCGCCGGGCAACACGTATTTCGACCCGGCCATTTTGCACAACGGGCGCTTTGAGAAAACGAAGGGCTACTGCACGGACGTTTTTTTCGCGCAGACGCTGAAGTGGATTGAATCACGGCGCGGCGCGACCGAGCCGTTCTTCGCCTGGCTCGCGCTGAACGCGCCGCACGCGCCGCTGGATGTGCCCGCCGAATATGAGAGCCGCTACGCGAACAAGACCGGGCCGAACACCAACGCCGCGAAGTTCTTCGGGATGGTCGAGAACATTGACGACAACTTCGGCGTGCTGATGGAGAAGTTGCGCACATGGAATCTGGAGACGAACACGCTGGTGATTTTCGTGACGGACAACGGCGGCACGGCGGGCGTGCCGGTCTTCAACGCCGGGATGCGCGGCGCGAAGGTCACGCCGTATCTCGGCGGCATCCGCGTGCCGTCCTTGTGGCGCTGGCCGGCGGGCTTTCGCGGCGGCGCGGATTGCGATCGGCTCACGGCGCACATCGATGTGTTCCCGACGCTGGCGGAAATTGGCGAGGCCAAGATCAGCGAGGCTGTGCGCGCGCAAGTGGAAGGACGCAGCCTGCTGCCGCTGCTGAAAAACCCGCGCGGCGGCTGGACGGACCGAACGCTCGTGACGCATGTCGGTCGCTGGGAACATGGGCAGGCGGCGAAGTCGGCGTATCGCAACGCCAGCGTGCGGAACAAAGATTATCAGCTCGTCTCGGTGATTCCGCCGAAAGAGGACGCGAGCAATCCGCGCTGGGAACTGTTCGATCTACAAAGCGACCCCGGCCAGAAGACCAACGTGCTCCGGCGCTTTCCCACGGCGGCGCGCGCGCTGGAGTCGGCCTACGAAGAATGGTGGAGCGAAACGCAGCCGTATCTCGTGAACGAAAATGTTCCTGCACCGAAGGTGAACCCCTTCAAGGCGCTCTACTGGAAACAATTTGGCGGCGGGCCGGACAAGAAACTACGGGAGCAGATGGAACCGAGGAAAACGGTGAACCGCTAATAAACGCTGATGGGAAAAAATGCCGTCTTCCCGTCTTCATTAGCGAGAATTAGCGTTTATTAGCGGTTCAAAAAACTACTTCGCCACTTCCGAACAGCGGGTTTCGCGGATGACGGTCACGCGAATCTGGCCTGGATATTGCAACTCGGCCTCGATGCGCTTGGCGATTTCATTCGCCAGTTTGTGGGCGCTTTCATCATTCACTTCGTGCGGCATCACGAGCACGCGGAGTTCGCGGCCCGCTTGCACGGCATAAACTTTTTCCACGCCCTCGAACGACATGCCGATGCGTTCCAAATCTTCCACGCGTTTGATGTAAGTCGTGAGCGTCTCGGAGCGCGCGCCGGGACGCGAGGCGCTGATGGCGTCCGCCGCCGCGACCAGCACGCCCCACACGCCTTCGTGCGGGACTTCGCTGTGGTGCGAGGCGATGCCGTTCACCACGGCGGGTGATTCGCCGCAGCGCTTGGCGATGTCCGCGCCGACGATGGCGTGCGGCCCTTCGATTTCGTGCGTCACGGCCTTGCCGACATCGTGGAGCAAGCCGGCGCGCTTGGCGGTCTCGACATCCACGCCGAGTTCGCCGGCCATGAGCGACATGAGGTGCGCGACCTCGACGGAGTGGTCGAGCACGTTTTGCGAGTAGCTCATGCGGAATTTCAACTGGCCGAGCAGCTTGACCAAATCGTGGTGCATGGGCGCGACGCCCGCGCGCACGATGGCGTCTTCGCCCGCGCGCAGGACGGATTCCTCCATCTCGGATTTCACCTTGGCCACGACTTCCTCGATGCGCGTGGGGTGAATGCGTCCGTCGAGGATCAATCGCTGCATGGCCTCCCGCGCGATTTCGCGGCGCACGGGATCGAAGCCGGAGAGCACCACGGCGTTCGGCGTGTCATCGACGAGCACGGTGACGCCGGTGGCCATTTCAAAAGCGCGGATGTTGCGCCCTTCGCGCCCGATGATGCGGCCTTTGATTTCGTTGTCGGGCAAGTTGAGCGTGGCGCTGGTGCTCTCGAAAGTGTGGCTGCCCGCGTAGCGCTGGATGGCGGTGCTGATGATCCACTTGGCCTTTTCCTCGGCGCGAAGTTTCGCTTCACCCACGATGCGGCGGGTGAGGGCGGCGGCATCGGACTCGGCCTGTTGCTCGACTTCCTGGAGCAGTTGGGCGCGAGCATCAGCCTCGGAGATTTTCGCGATGGTGCCGAGGGTTTCCAGACGCTGGCGGATGGCAGCGGCGAGTTCCCGCTGCTGGGATTCGACGGCAGCGGTTTGCTTCTGCAACTCCTCGGCCTGCCCGTGCAACGCCGTTTCCTGCGTGGCAAGAGTTTGAAGCTGGCGGCTCGCTGCGCCTTCGCGCTCGGCGACGCGCACCTCGCTCTCGGTGATTTGCTTCTGGCGCGCTGTGAAGGACTGCTCGGTGTCCTGACGAAGTTTGAGGGCTTCTTCGCTGGCGCGGAGTTTCGCCTCGCGGAGCGCGCTGTCGGCGTCACGACGGGCGTTGTCGAGGAGGGACTGCGCTTCGAGGGCGCGCGCTTTCTTCAGCGTTTGCTCCTTCCAACGCAGGATGACGAACACCAGCAGGGCGCCCACGACGAAACCAAGGCCGCCCGCCAGGTAATTGTTCACTGCCAAAAACATTTCAAACCGCGCGCGGGCAAAGCTGCCAGCGCGCCGGAGTCAGTATCGAATCAACACGGATGTCATGCGGTTCCTCGGGCACGGCGGCGAGGACTTGCACTTCAAAAGCCACGCCGCATTTATGTCCGCGAACCTCGGCGAGCAGCCGGTCATAAAACCCTTTCCCCCGACCCAACCGCGCACCGTTGAGCGCGAACGCTACGCCCGGCACGAACATCAAGTCCAGTTGGTTTAACGAAACGGAGGGACAGTGGGATGCCGGCTCCAGCACGCCGAAGCGGCCGGGTGACAAATCGGTGGCGCTGCGAATGACGGCGGCGGCGTATCGGCCGGTGGTGGAATCGTAGCGGGGCAAGGCGGTCAACTGACCGGCTGACCACGCGGCTTGAAGCAAGGGTGCCAGGTCAGGTTCGTCGGGCAGAGCTGCGAAGAGGAGAATGGCGCGCGCCTGTTGGAAGTAATGTTGCGCCGAGGCGATTTCGCAGAGCGCGCGGGAGGATGCCGCGCGATCTGCCAGCGTCAGTGTGCGGAGCGCCGTCCGCACTTGTGTCCGCAATCGCGCTTTTTCAGCCGTGTTCATCGTACTCACTTTTCAACGACGCGAAAGTAGCGCGCGGGGTCAGAGCCGGGAGGCGCGGTGATGCGCAAAATCCCATTGGTGGCCGTTGTTACCGTGTTGGTCAGCGGAAACCAGAGGGTGTTGGTCGCGAGAAGGTTGGTGGCGAAGCGAAGTTCCAAGTTGTTTGCCGAAGCCAGCCCGCCGCCAACCGCATCGGAAGCATCCAGGATCAACTCATATGATCCCGCTTCGAGATTCACCGCCCGTATCTGCTGTGGCACACGTACGCGCACGAACGCGGGATCAGAGATGGCTTGGCCGAACTCGTTGGAGACGACCACGCGATAGTTCCCCTCGCTCGCGCGCGTTACTGTGAAACTCCGGAAGAAACTATCTCCCGGCAAACTGGTTCCGTCCTTTGACCAGTGGTAGAGCAAAGAAAAAGAACCAACGGCGTCCACCAGCATGAACACGGTGTTTCCGAAAGTTGCATTGGCACCTTGAGGCTGCACCCGGATAGCGGGGATCAAGTCGCTTTGCAGACGCAACACATCGGTGCCGCCCACCGCCAGAGCGACAGTCCGGCGATAATAGCCCAACGCCCCGGCACGATAGCCCCAGCCCACCAAATCACCGTCGCGTTTCAAGGCAACACCTTGGTAGGTGCCAATGCTGGCGGCGATGGCGTTGTTGAGACCAGAGGGCACGTTGGTCTGCCCGAATGAATTGCCGGTGTTGTCACTGCCCCAGGCCGCCACGGCTCCGTTGCCTCGCACGGCGACGGTGTGATAGTCCCCCGCAGTGACGGCCACGACATTGCTGAGGCCGGCCGGCTTGTTTAACTGTCCGAAACTATTCTGTCCCCAAACGAACACCTCCCCGTCGTCGCGGAGCGCGGCGATGTGATACAAACCGGAGGCAATAGCGACGATGTTGGTCGCGCCGGAAGGGAAGATTCCAAACTGCGGGTAGGCCCCATTCCACACGGAAAGGCTGCCGTCGGCGAGCAAGGCGATCCCGTAGTAAAGGCCGCAGGCGACGGCGATGACATTGCTCAAGATGGAAGGCGGATTGTTTGCGCCCCAGCCATTGGCCCCCCAGCCACGCACCGTTCCGCCTTCACGAACAGCCAAGCTGTATTCAGGCCCGGCGCTGATGGTCACGCCGTTGGTCAAGTCCGCAGGAACATTTGAGGAGGGATTGGAGTTCCCCCAAACCACCAGACTGCCGTTCGTCTTCAAAGCCAGCTTGTGTGTGCCGGACGCAGAAATGGCCACGCAGTTGGCGGAGCCGAGCGGAGCAGTGATGGTTCCGGCGATTTGCTGCACTGTTCCGCCGGTGACGAAGTGCTGCTCAAAGCCCTGAGTCACACCCACGACGTTGCTCACCACCAGGCGATAGCGATACGGAAACCCCGCGCGCAGATTCGTCAAAGTGACACTCAACCGGACGACTCCGACGCCATCGCCAACAGATTGCGCGGGCGAGGAGTGGCTGTAGGGAATCGGGCTTGCGGATATGCCGCTGGTGTTGGTGCTCCATTCGAACCACGCGACGGAAGCCAGCCCGTTCGGAGACGCCATGCCGTTGAGCGTGGCGGTGGTCGCCGTGATGGGGGCCGCAGGCTGCGTGTTTGCAAAAGGAGCCGCCGCCCACGCCGCGCCCGACCAGATCAGTCCGGTGGCGAATAAGAGTTTTGGGAGGAAATCCAAATGTTTCATCGCGATCCGGTCTCGCCACTGAATCACACAGCCGGGCCTTCGGAAAGGGTGAAGTCTGAAACGAGCGCAGTTGGTCAAGTGGACAAAACCGTGTGCAAAGAAAACGCCGCGTTCCTTGCAGGAACGCGGCGTGTGAGAAAAACTTCGCGCGCAGGATTACTTCATCAGTTCCAGCGCCGCCTCAACCATCTTGTCCGCCGTCAGGCCGTGGTGTTGGTAGAGATGCTCGGCGACGTAGGCCGACTGGCCGAACTCACCGTGGATGCCGAGCGTCTTGATACGATGCGCGATGCCGGCGTTCGACAGCGCGTGCGAAACCTGCGCGCCCATGCCGCCGATGATCTGGTGATCCTCAATGGTCACGAGCCGTCCGTTCGCCGCCTTGACCGCCGCGCCGATGGTCGCGAGGTCCACGCGATTGATGAAAGGGTTGTTGATGACCGTGGCCTTGATGCCTTTCTCCGCGAGCTTCTTGCCGGCGTTGATGGCCTTGTCGAGCAACGGGCCGCAGCCGATGAGCACCACGTCGCTGCCCTGCGCCAGCACTTGCGCCTGGCCCCACGGATACTTCGCGTCGGTGACCCAACTGAGCGGATAATTTTCGCGACCGACGAAGAAGATGTAGCTCTCGCCGTCCTTGCCCGCCGTGCGGTCGGCGGCCTGGCGCTTGATGGCTTCGTACATCAGTGCCTCCGCTTCGTCCGAGCAACTCGGTGCGATGACGGTGGTGTGCGGAATGGAACTCGTCGCCGCGAGATACGTCGTGGCCTCGTGCGACGCGCCGTCCGCCGCGTCTTGGAAACCAACGTGCGAGAACAGCGCGATGACCGGAGCCTGCGAAAGCGCGGCCATGGTGAGCGGGAGATTGCCCTTCGTCACTCCGAACTGGCCGAACGTGTCCACGATGGGGATGTAGCCCGCCTTCGCAAAGCCCGCGCCGGTGCTGACCATGTTCGCCTCAGCGATGCCAACTTCGATGTATCGCTCGGGGAAAGTTTTCTGGAACGGACTGATGCCGGTCGAGCCTTGCACATCGCAGGAAATGGAAAAGACCGGCAGTCCATCGACGGCGGCGCGAATGGCAGCTTTGGCGAGGCCGGCTTGAATCTTGTCCTTCTTCACCGCAGGCGCGGCAGCGGGAGCAGCGGCGGCCTTCGCCTTCTTCTCCGCTTCCTTCGTCTCCCAATCGGCGCGCAGAGCCTTGGCCCAGTTCGCGAGTTCTTCCGGCGTCTCGTGGCCGTAAATCTCGTTCACGAAGTCGATGATCTTCTCGCCGTTCGCGAGCGGGAAGCCGTGGCCGCCCGCCGAGTTTTCCATCGTGGCTTTGATGCCGTAGCCCTTGATGGTTTTCACCCACAAGCAGATCGGCGCGTTGGGATTCGCCTTGGCCTGCTCGATGGCTTTTTCAATCGCGAGATAAACCGCCGGCAAGTCATGGCCGTTCGGCACCGGTACCACGGTCCAGCCCAGCGTAGCCATCGCTTGGAACGTGGGCTGCATCGAGAACGAGTCTTTCGTGATGCGGCCGGAGAGCTTGGTGTCGTTGTCCGAGATGAGCAGCACGAACGGATTCACGCGGCCCTTCGCCGCGAGTCCGGGGATGGCGGCGAAAGCTTCTTTCGCCTCGCCCTCCATGCTCGCGCCGTCGCTCACAGTGCAGATGGTCACGCGGTCGCGCTTCGCGACTTTGTCGGCGATGGCGAGACCCTGCGCCTGCGGCAGCGCGGAGCCGAGCGGGCCGTTGCTCAGGAGCACGCCCTCGG
>JANOAY010000519.1:0-4146 GCA_031411375.1 Pedosphaera sp.
AGAGCGGCCAGATGCTCAGCCCTTGCGTGGAAGTGAACGGCCGGATGCTTGCGGACATCAGCGGCGAGGAGGTCGAGGCGTTCATGCTGGCGAACAATCTCGTGCAGTCGAACACCAAACAGCCGGACGCGCCGACGAACCAGCCGTGCGCGCACGAAATGCCCGCGCCGGCTCCGCTGAGTTTCCGGCGGTGACGGGTGGGGCGGTTGGCCAGCCGATACGTCGCAGGGGATCAGGGCAGACGAATTATTTCCAAGCGGAGCCGCTTGGAAGTTCCAGCGACTCGACACAGGAATGTGTCTCAACCTGCCGGCTGGAAAGCCGGCGTTACGCTGCTCAGAACCGTTTCAGGCCCGCCGCCTGTTCCCGGAGGAACCGTTCGCTGAGGTGGAGGTAGGTGTAGGCGGTCGGGTTTTCCCACCAGTTCAGGAGCAGGGATTTTTTGCACCACTCCACGGTGCCCGGATAATTTTCCTTCTGAAACTGGTGCCAGCCCATCATGGCGCGGGTCTGCCAGTGGTTTGGATCAATCTCCAGGGCGCGCACGAAGTAAGGCTCCGCCTCGCTGGTCCGGCCCAGCCAGTCGAGGCACATGCCGGCGCGGTAGTTCGACACCTCATCCCAGCGGTTCAAAGCGATGGCGCGTTGAAACCAGACCAGCGCCTGCCGGGCGTGCTCCTGGTTGTCGTCGTGGCCGAGCCACGCCAGCGCGCGCAGTTGTTCGCCGAGAGCCTGCGCGGTTTCAAAATTCTTCGGCTCCAAGGCGAAGGCTTTTTCCAGCCGCGCCCGTTTCTCCGCCGAACCGTCCGCCGCCCGCTCCGCGTGGCGCAAGGCCATCGCCTCGCGCGTGCGCGTCAGCGTCACCGGCAGCAGCAGGAACAGCACGCCGGCCAGCGCGGCGGAGCCGAACAGTTTCAGCGGCAGCCGCGCGGTGAACCAATGGCGCTCGGTGGCGAAGCGCGTGTGCGACATCACGACGGCGAGGAGCGCGGCGAAGAGCAGGGCGTTCGACGGAATGTGCAGGTTGAAATCGAAGAGCGAATGCACCAGCAGCGCGATCAGCCCCGCCGACGCGCCGAGCACGATGGCAGCGCGGTTGCTTTTCTTCTCGCCGAACTCCGAACCGCTCCGCTGCACATGCGGCCAGCAGCGCACCACCGTCCAAGCCGCGAAGCCGAGCGGCAGCAGCGCGAGCGCGAGTCCCACGAGTCCGTAATCGGCGAGCGTGTTCAGGTAATCATTGTGCACGCGACCAGGGCGGCCTTGCGCGGTGTTCACGGCCTCGCGGTACTGGCGGTAACGGAGGTCGAAGTGATCCGGCCCCACGCCCGTCCAGCGATGATCCCGCCACATCTGTCCGGCGGCGACCCAGAGGCGGAGGCGAATCTCGCGGTTGTGGCCGGAGTACTGCGGCTCAGTGATGCGCTTCTCCACGGAGCGCGAGTAGAGCCACTGGCCGGTGCCGGCGATGACGAGGACCAGCCCGAGCGCGGCCCAGCGCCAGCCGCGCGAGCGCAGCAGGCAGAGCACGAGCAGACCCAGGCCCGCCGCCGCCGCGATCCAGCCGCCGCGCGAGCGCGTGGCCGCCAGTCCCACCAGCATGACCAGCGCGCCGTAGAAGACGCAGATGCGCGGGGCCGGAGCCAGCCGGCCAATCACCGCCACGGCCAGCGCGAGGGGCAGGATCATTTCCAAAAATCCCGCCAGATGGTTCGGGCAGATGAAGCCACCCGAGGCGCGCTCAAAGTAGTCCGCCGGGCGGGCCAGTCCCCAGACGGTTTCCGAATGGCGCAGCCATTGATAAATCCCGTACATGGCCACGGCCGTGCCGAGGAAAACGAGGAACAGGGTGAAGAAGCGCACGGACTCCTGACTGTAGAGATTATTGATCACGATCAGGAAGAGCAGGGCGCAGAGCACGGCCTGAATCACTTCCTGTCGCGCAGGAAATTCCACGTCCGCCGTCTGCCAGCGCCAGATCGCAAAGCCGATGAACGGGAGGATGGCCCAGCACACAGGCGGCCAGAGGAAGCGAAACTTCGGCGCGATCCACAGGCGCACCAGCCAGAGGCCGAGCGCGCCGAGCACCAGCCACGCGAGGACGGCGGAATCCAGCGGGCGCACGCCGCCAAAGGCCAGCGTGCCAAAAGCAATCAGTCCCAGAACCAAGCCGAGGATGGCCCGCTCCAGACAAGTATCGATGGTTTCGCGATTCATCAGGCGCGACGGGGCGGCGGCTTCTGTCCGAAAGCGCGCCGCTTAAAACAGGCTGTAGATAAACGGCGCGAGCGCCGAACCCTTGGCAAAAACCAGCAGCGCCCCAAGCACCACGAGGAACAGCACGATGGGGGTGATCCACCACTTCTTCCGCACGCGCAGGAAGCTCCAAAATTCTCGGACGATGCCAAACTTGCTCATGGTTTCAGGAGTGGACGGACGACTTCAAAGAGGCGGCGTCCAATGATTTCGTTGCCAGCGGCGTTAAGATGAACAGGGTCGGCATCAAGGTAAAGGTCTTTTGCCCGCGCGCGCAAATCGTCGGTGAGATCGAGGATCGGCACGTTGAACTGCTGGCTGACCTGCTGCTTGGCGCGCAGCACGCCGTCGTCCGGCGCGTTGGTGGAGAGCAGCGTGTTCTGGCCGGGCTGATACATCAGCACCACCGGCACCCGGTTGCTGCGGGCTGTGGCGCACACGGATTCAATCGCGGCGCGGAAGAAGGCGTCCGGGTCTTTCTGCTGCTGCTCCTTGAAGAGCGTGTCCTGCTTTGGGTCCACGGGCACGAACTTCGACCGGTGCTTTTCGTAGAAATTCTTGAGCTGCACTTCCACGACGTAGTGATACAGGGCGAAGCGGCGGAGAAAATTTTTCAGCCGCACGCGGTTGAGAAACTTTTTCACGAACACCGGATCGCTCTGCTCGGAGAACTGCGTCCACAAATTCGCGTCGGCGAGGATGACCAGGTCGGGCTGCCACTTCAGCGCGAACTCGCGGCAGAAGACGCTCATCTGCGGATACGACCAGGCGTTCACGCCGCAATTGATGACCTCGATTTTTTTCGCCGCGCCGAACTGCTCCTGAAGCTGCTTCTCCAGCCGGCCGGAATAAGTCTCGGCCTCGCTCAACCCCCAGCCGAAGGTGCGCGAGTCGCCGAGCGAGACGATGCGAAGCGTGTTGGCGGGCTTGATTGTGCTAAACTCCCGCCCGCGCGTGCCGTGCGAATTCACCTGCACCGGCTTGCGATCAATTTTCGTGAAGCAATCCTGATTGGGCTTGAGCCGCCAGTAGAGCTGCGGGTGCGGCTCGTAGATTTCCACGTTGCCGAAGCCCAGGATGCGCAGCGCGAGCTCCGTGAGCGCCACGCAAAGCAGCAGCGTGAAGCTGAACAGCGCGAGGTTCTTCAGCGCGTTCTTCAGCCGCGACGGGCTCGGCGCCGTCGGCTCAGAACTGCTGCTCGTGCTCATGCTTCTCCTTGGGTTTCGAGACATCGCGCCGGAGCCAGTAGCTCGCGGCCTGCGGCTCCAGTTTTTGACTCAGGAAATCCTTGCCCACCAGTCGCGCGAGCAGCCCGAGCGGCGTCACCATCAGCACGAACAGCAGCGTGAGCAAAATGGTGGAGACAATCGCGCCGAGGATCATCGCCAGTGTCATCCAGCCGACGTAAATCCATTTCAGGCTGCGCGGCAGAATCGCGCCGAGCACGACCAGCGGCCCGCCCGGCACCAGCAGCCACCAGAACCACGGCTTGTGCCACTTGGGAATCCAGAACAGCAGGGCCAGCGCGCAAAACACGCCGCCCACCATCAGCCCGAACTTCCGCAAGTCGCGCGGCGTGGCCTTCTGCAATCCTTTGATGTCTTCGCGCAGCATGAGTCAGTCGAGTTCAAATTCCTTGAGCCAGTCGATGTCCTTGTCGAGCGGCTTCTGGTCCTTCTTCTCCAGGAGAAAATTGCCCACGATCAGGTAGTCCATGTTCGTGCGCATGAAGCACCGGTAGGCGTCCTCGGGCGAGCCGACAATCGGCTCGCCGCGCACGTTGAACGACGTGTTGATGATCACCGGGCAGCCGTGCTTTTCTTCAAAGCGTTTGATCGTCCGGTGGTAGAGCGGGTTCCAGTCCTCCGTCACCGTCTGCACGCGCGCCGA
>JANOAY010000520.1:0-5819 GCA_031411375.1 Pedosphaera sp.
AGTGCGCGCCGAGTTGCGAACGCTGCCCCGGCTCAAGGGCGCGTTCAAACAGCGTTCCCATGATGCTCGGCTCGATGTATTGCCAGTCCGCTTCCGCCGCTTCGATGAGTTTGCCCAACTCGTGATCGTTCAACTCAAAAACCGTCGCCTCCTCAAACAAGTGGCCGTTGAAGTGGCGAATCTTGTGTTGCCCGAAATTGCCGCCGTCGGCCATGACGCGAAACAGTTCTTCCAGCGTCGCGGCGAAGTGCTTCGGATCGGCGAGGGCGGTTTTCGCAATGTCGCTGAAAAGGTTTTTCGGCAGAAGTCCGCTGTCCTCGGCAAAAAAGCAGAAGACGATGCGATTGAGGAAACGAGCGATGCGGAGATTGCGCCGCTGCGCGAAGTTCACTTCCGCGCGCGTTTTGGCGTCGGTGAGTTCCACGCTCTCGCGCTTCTGCAATGACTTGGCAACTTCGGCAATCGTCGCAGCGAGCTTTTCCGTGACTTGCGCCGTGGTGCGTTGCGGCTTGAGGAAATCCGGCTCGCCAAAGAGCGCGCGGAGGACGCGGAAGTTTTCAGGCCGATCAATTTGCTCATTGGTGAACTCGTGCGTTTCCTGAACCGTGCCGTTGAAATTGGTGCGGATGACGTAGCGGTCAAAATCGCAGACGACGAGCAAAGGCGGATTCAGCAAGGTTTCGCGGTAGCGGAGAAGTTGCTTGTACGCTTCGTCCAGATTCTTCTTCTTGCCCTTGTATTCCCAAGCGAAGCAGCCCTTTTTCCACACGTCGGCAAACCCGCGCTCGTGCGGCTCGGAACTGTCCGGCGCGTCCACGTCGAAAAGCTCCGCATCCTTCACCACGCGCTTTTGAAAGCAGAAGAAATCCGCGCCGCTCGAATCGGCTTCCGCTGGCGTCGGCTGTTGCAGCAAGCGGCAAAGGTCGTTGAAATGCTCTTGGTACGCCGAAGATTCTTTCCAGGTGTACTTCGCCCACTTCTTTTTGAATTCGGCTGGCGTCATGGAAATTCGGAACGCGCGGTTATGACGTGAACCGCAACCGATGACAACGCCGCAATGCCGAAACGAGGCTCCAAAAAAGTAACCCCAAAAAGTAACCCGGCTTGTCACCCGGAGCCGAAATTTGGGATTACTCAGGATGACTGAGGAACACTGAAAACAGAGATTCAACCAATTGAATCCGGCTCAAGATGCGTGCGGATGAATCGGGATGATTTCAGCCCAAAACACGCTTTCGTATTAGAAATCCGATGCTCTATCCAACTGAGCTACGAGCGCAGAACTGTTGTGCGAGACTATTGCTTGAATCGGCAGAGTCGCAAGCGCGGGTTCGTTGCTGGTCACAACAAGGGGGAAGTGATCGCGCAGCACCCAGTCTTAGTGGGGCAGGCGTCCCGCCTGTCTTCGTCCTTTGGCCGTCCCGGCTGAAGAACCACCAGCCGGCACGGCCAGTGGACGGCTGCCCCACTACTCGTCGCAGCGCGACGAGTTTCACCTTCACGCCGCCTCCGCCGCCTGTGTTCTCGCCGCCATCAAGAAATCCAGATAGTAGGCGAGCCGATCCTTCATCTCCTTGCGCGGCACGATGGCGTCAATCAGTCCGCGGTCGCGCAGGAACTCCGAGGTTTGAAACCCGGGCGGCAGTTCCGCCTGCGTCGTGTCTTTGATCACACGCGGGCCGGCGAAACCAATCATCGCCCCCGGCTCGGCGATGATAAGATCGCCCACGCTGGCAAAGCTCGCCATGACGCCCGCCGTGGTGGGATCGGTCAGCACGGAGATGAACGGCAGCTTCGCCTTGGCGTGATAGCCGAGCGCGCCGCAGGTCTTCGCCATCTGCATGAGGCTGAACATGCCTTCATACATGCGCGCGCCGCCGCTGGTGGAAATGATGATCACCGGCAGGCGCTTGTCCGTGGCCGCCTCGATCATGCGCGTGAGCTTTTCACCGACCACGGAACCCATCGAGCCACCGAGGAACGCAAAATCCATCACGCCCAGACCGACGCGATGATTGTCAATTTTCCCGATGCCGGTGATGACGGCGTCCTTGAGCGGAGATTTTTTGCGGTAGGCTTCGAGCTTGTCCTTGTAGCTGGCCGCGCCGGTGAACTGGAGCACGTCCACGCTCTCCATCTCCGCGTCCATCTCTTCGAACGAGCAGGTCTCAACGAGCGAATGAACGCGTTCGCGCGAACCGATTTTGAAGTGGTAGCCGCACTTCATGCAGACCTTCAAATTCTCGTCCAGCTCCTTGTCATACAGCATCGTGGAGCAGGACTTGCACTTGGTCCAAAGCCCCTCGGGAATGTCGCGCTTGCGCGAGCGTCCGGCCATCTTCGGCTTCTTGACGAACGCCGTCTCCGGGTGGTTCTCGGGCGGCGTGACCGCCGGCTCGACGCTCGTCTCAACGATTTCGAGTGATTTTTTGGTGAACAAGGTAGTCGCCATGTCCCGGATTTTCAGCCCTGACAAATCAGCCGTCCAGCGCGGATTTTCGGCTCAGGGACGGGCGAGGCGGAAGAACTGTGCGGACGAGGCCGGGAGCGTGACGGTGTTCATCGCGTTGCTCAGGATGGAATTGGTGGCGGCGAGGTTCTGCCAGGGCACGGGCGTGTTGAGCGTGGCGGCCGTTTGCAGCGTGAAGCCCGCCGGAGACGCGGGCCAGGAGACGACGACATTTGTCCCGCTCAGTCCGGCCGCCAGTTGCACGGGGGAGAAATCAAAGGCCAGCGCGTAGCTCTCCGAACCGGCGAGGGCGCTGCCGCGCTTGAGCACCTGCAAGTCGTAGCGGCCCGCCGGCAGCTTCGGCACGAAAAGATGTTCGACGTTGTCCACGCTGCTCGTCGAGCAGGTCACGAGGGTGTTGCTGGTGGTTTCGTAGAGAAACAAATCCAAGTTGGTCAGCGTGCCGGAGCCTTTCTTCCACACCAGCGTGGCGGTGGCGGAATGGGCGGCGCTGTTCGTGGGCAGTTGAAAATAATAGTGCGCCACGCGGTCGTTCAACATCGCGCTCTGGATGGTGCTGAAGTCCCAGCCGCGCCGGGACGCGACGGTGTTCGTCGCGCCCGTGGGCGGATGCGCCGCGTTCAAGGCCACGCTGTTCGTGGCGCTGGCGGCATGGCGCTGGCCGCGCAGTTGGAGATCGGAATGGTACATGTTCAGCACGCCCGCACCGTAGCGCGCGTCGAGCGGGCGGGTGAAGCCGTTGGTCCAGTTCGTCGTTTTCACCGCGCCGTTGATGAGCAGCGCCTTGATGACCGTGGCGTTGGTCGCGAGAACGGCGGTGTTCGCGCCGCCGTCGTCTGCGGCCGCGGCCTGGAGCAGCAGCGCCGCCGCGCCGGCGACCTGCGGGGTCGTGAAACTCGAGCAGCAGAAATACGGCGCGACCAGGTCGGGCTTGGCGCGTCCGTCCGCAGTGGGGCCGACGCTGGACTGGTTGCTGTCCGAGATGATGCCCACGGCGAGGCCGTTGTAGCTGGAGCCGGGCGAGGGCGGCGCGATCTCCGGCGAGTTCTGCACGCCGGAGACGAACAGCACGTTGAAGCGCACGGAGTAGGCGTCATAAAACGTGTCGTAGGAAACAGTGCTGACAAAGCTTTGGTTCACCACCCGCGCCCGCACCGCCACCTGCGGCACAACGATGTTGTTGATGAAATACCCCGCCTCGTAACTGTCCACACGGCTCACGCCGGGCGCCACGCCCAGCCCATAAATCGAGTAGAAAAAACCGGCCACGCCGCCGGCGTGCCCTGATTCCACGCCCACGGCGTTAGGAAAATTCGTCGCCGTGCCGAGGTCCGAGGTCCAGGTGAAGAGCGTGTTGGGGTTGTAGATCGGATTCACCTGCCAGGCGTTCGGCGACTCCGAGCCTTCCGGCTGCGCGACGCTGATCCCCTGCCCCGTGATGGCCGGGCGTTCACGCCGCAGCGCAAGCTGGCCGATGATTTCCTGGTCGTCGGCGAAGACGGGAACGATTGGAAAACAGCAGCACAGCCAGAAGGCGGCGCGCTGGCGGGGAAAATTTCTGGTCTGCACGCCGTACAGTATCGGCAGAACGGAGAAATTCAATTAACCCGGCGCTCTGAAAGGATCATGTGAGTCTCCAAGGGCCAGAAAAGGCGCGTCGCTCCGCGCTCAGTCGTAGCGCAGCGCCTGAATCGGACTCAGCTTCGCCGCCTTGATCGCGGGCAGCAATCCTGCGAGCACTCCGACCGCCGCGCTGGAAATGAAGGCCAGCGCCATGGCGTTCACCGTGATGACCGGCGTGTTTTCCGTGGGCGAGAGAATGACCAGCAGTTGAATCAGCGCCGAGGACGCCGCCAGTCCCGCGAGTCCGCCGAGCACCGCGATGACCATGCTCTCGACGATGATCTGCGTGAACACGCTGCCGTCGGTCGCGCCGATGGCCTTACGGATGCCAATCTCCCGCACGCGCTCGGTGATGCTCGCGAGCATGATGTTCATGATCCCGATGCCGCCCACGAGCAGGCTGATCGCTGAGATGATGCCGCCACTCAACCGCGCGTTGCGGATGTTCGTGTTGATCTGCTCCGCCCAATCTTCCTGCGTGCGGAAGGCGAAGTCCTCGATGCCGCGATGGGTTTGCAGCATCACGTTGCGCGCCTGCTGCAAGGCCGGCTCCAGCTTGTCCATGCTGTCCACCTTGATCCACATCTGCGTCAGGCGCGGGTCGGGCGAGCCGTTCGTGCCGCTCGCAGAACGGAACTTCACCCACATCGTTTGCAGCGGGATGTACACCGTGTTGTTCTTCATGCGATAGACGAAGCCGCCCATGCCGCTGCCGCGCGTGCCCCAGCCGCGGCTGCGCTCTGGGCCGGTCTGCTTGACCGGATTATTTTTGTCGAACTCACGGAACTTGCGATCCATCTCGCTCTCGTAGTGTTTGAACATCCCGATGATGGTGAAGGGCTGGCCGTTCACGCTGACCAGTTCGCCAACGGGAATGATCTCGCGCCCCACTTCCTCCGGCGAGCCGAAGAGTTGATCCCGCACGCCGGTGCCGATCACGCACACGCTGGCGGCGTTCTCGTCATCAATATCGTTGAACATGCGCCCGTGCTCGATGACGTGCTGGTTCATCTCCAGCGCGTTCGGCCAGGTGCCCATGAAATTCCACGCCGACAACGCCTTGCCGCCGCGCGTCATCGTCCCGCGATTCAACCGCATCTCCGGGCTGATGCTCCTGATGAGCGGCGCGCTTGCTCGCAGCGCATACACGTCATTGATGGTGTTGCCCACGGACTGATCGGCGAGGTGCAACTGCTCCGGCGGAATTTCCTGCTCCTCCACGCGCACCTTTTCCACGCCGCCTATCTCTATCAGCGCCGCGCGCAACCCGTTCTCCATGCCCTTCACCAGCGCCGACATCGCCACGAGACTCGCGACGCCGAGGACGATGCCGAGCAGCGTGAGCAGCGAACGGAACTTGTGCGCCCAGATTTCCTTGAGGCCGATGAGGATGGAGTTGAGGAGGTTCATCGGCGGATGGAGGGGGAAGAATTCCTAATGACGAATGACGAATGACGAATGGAGCGGGACGGCCCGCTGTTCCATTCGTCATTCGTCATTCGGAATTCGTCATTCATGGAGACACGTTCACCGCTCCGGCGCGATCCAACCCCGCCAGTTTGGCATCCACCTGCTTGGCGATCTTGCCGTCGCGAATCTCGATGCGGCGCAGCGTGACAGCGGCGATCTCAGGATCGTGCGTGACCAGCGCGATGGTCCGCCCCTGCTCGCTCAGCTTGCGGAACAGCGTGAGGATGGCTTCGCCCGTGTGCGAGTCGAGGTTGCC
>JANOAY010000521.1:0-5900 GCA_031411375.1 Pedosphaera sp.
CTGCGCGCCGGGGCTGAAGTCCGTGGTCACAAAGGTGACGGGCGGATTGATGCCTGAATTATCCGCCTGCGCCGTGGCAAAGGAATCAATGCCGCCCACCGCGCCGCTGTTCACGCCGCCCCGGATGAACCGCTGCGCCCCCGTGTTGATGTCCGGCATCAACTGCCCGTCGAGCGACGACTCCGGGTCCGTGAGAAACTGCCCGTTGCACTCCACGAAGTTCGCGGGCAGCGGCGGCACGCCGGGGAGGTCCTTGAACCACGGAATCACCGCGCCGATGGGCACGAGGCTTTGGATGAGCGCCCACAACGCGTTAAGCTGATCGCGCATTTCCTGCGCACTGTTCGGCGAACCGTCGGCGGGTTTGGTGGGATCAAAGGGCATAAGTCAGAGTTCAGAAGTCAGAGTTCAGAAGTCAGAAATCAGAGGTCAGTGGGGAAGGCCCGCGAGCATTCTGATCGCTGACCTCCGCCCTCTGACCTCTTCGGGCTACGGGGAAACCGTCACCTTCACCACGTCCGTCCAGTCGCCGTTGGGCGTGCCTTTGTCCCAGAAGCGCACGCGGTACTCGCGCACCTCGGGCTGGCCGGCCGCGAGCAGCGGGCGTTCGTCCAGGTAGGGCGATTCCGTGTCCACGGCCAAAAATTCCCACGCGCCGACGCCGCGCCGCGTCTCGATATACACGCCCATGTGAGAATACTTCGCGAAGGTCAGGCGCACGCACTGGCAGCCGCTGCCTTGCACCAGCGCGGCGGTGACTTTCGGCACGGGCTTCTCCGTCGCCGTCTGGCCGATCACGCCGAGGTCGGTGCCGATGGTTTCGGTGAAGCCGCTGTCGAGTTTCATCTCCGCCACCAGATTGAAAATACGCGTGAGCGTACCGGGCGCGGCGGCCGTCACGCCGGAGGGCAGGGCGGGCGCGGTGAACGTGGGCAGCACCATCACGCCCGCGCCGCCGCCGACCAGCACGTCATCCACCGCGTCGGTCGTGGAGGGCGAGAAGTTGCGCACGGCGGAGAGCCAGGAGCCGAGGACGTACTTGGCCCACTTGGCGTCGTTTACGGCGGCGGTCACGTCGCCCGCGCTCACGCCGCACGTCGGGCCGTGAAGGGGAAGTTTTTGGCCGAAGTTGTCGAGCCAAGTGACTTGGTCGCCGATACGGCTGGGGTAATACTCTTTTCGTTTCATGGTGTTTTGTTTTTTTGGTTTGAGGGAGATGAGAAAGTAATCGGAAGGCGGAGCGGGCGGGCCATCCCAGAATCCGCTGTCCCAAGTGCCGGTGTCCCACGTCATCGGCGGGCCTCCCGTGAATGACACCCCAGCGGCGGAACGCCGGAGTTGGACGCGCCAGCGACGTCGCTGGCTCCGGGAACGACGACGTTGCGCGGCGCAACGACGCCGCTGGGCGACGGAGGTGCCCCACCCGGACGCTGGAGCGACGTCGCCGGACGGCCGACCGCTGGCCCCGCGCCGTCCAACGCCGTCGTTGCGCGCGGGAACGGCGTCGTTCCGCCGTCCGGGGGCGTACCCAGACGCGGGAACGCCGTCGTTGCGCCGTCCAGCGACGTCGTTCCGGCGCGCGGGGAAGGCCTTGGGAGGTCAAAAAGAGGGGTTTTTTGCCAGAAAAGCCCCCTTCCAGCCAAAAAGCACGCCCCCGGAGCCGGGAACCGGGCTGGACTGTTGCTTTTTGCACACCGGGCGTTCATGGGATAACGCCCGGAATTCCAGCACACCTCCGGCGGAGGCCGTTAGTCCAACATAGTGGACGCCTTAGCCGGAGGCCGCGCGACCACGGTCGCACCTTTTCCGAAGCGGGCTAAAGCGCGTGTTTCCTCTCACAGCGGGAGAGGATTGCGGTGATTGAGAAAAGGGGAAAAGTCTGCCGCCGTAGAAGAAGCTGATTGAGACAAAAAATGGTATCGTTACGACGGGAAATGGTGGTTTGCTTAGAAAAACTGAAAGCATGTTGAAGCTTTTATCGAGAGGTGCATGGCTCTTGGCGTGCATGGGTGTTCTCCTCAGAGCCGAGGAGAATCTCCCGCCCATTCCGTCTTTTGAAGTCGTGATCATCAATCAGGATTCGCAGAGCAACAAATTTACTTTGGGAGGCTACGATCCTGAAGGTTCAAATTTAACTTTCCGAGTGGTTAAGCCTCCGCGTTACGGATTGCTGAACCTGAATACCAACACCGGAGCGGCAGAGTACCGTCCTGCGCATGGCAAGCATCGGGGCGATAGTTTTCGTTATGTGGTCTGTGATGGACAGTTGGAAAGCGAATACTCAGAAGCTTGCGTCGTGGAGACCAACGGACTCTCAGACACGAATCACAATCAAATGCCGGACGATTGGGAAGCCCGGTGGAATTTGAGCGATCCAGCCGGTGATGAGGACGGTGATGGAATGACAAACTTGGCCGAATATCTGGCTGACACTTCGCCGAGGAACGCGACCGACCTGTTGCGCATCTTGAACATCCAGCGGAACTCTGAAGGGCACACCATCCTGACTTGGCATGCAAAAGGAGGGGTGCGCTATCGAATCTACAGTGGGGAGCCTTTGGGGTTGGAAACACAAATCTGGGAGGAACGAAGCGTGGATGAAGAAATGGATCCTGCCCCCAACGGAGAGTCCAACCTTCGGACCTTTGTGGACACACGCCCCTTGCAACCTGAAGAAACGCGCTTTTACCGGATCGGTTGGAGTTGGGAATAAGGGTTTCACCAAGGCTAGGAGGCAGTCGCTCTCGCACCCCCCCGGGCTAAATGCTTTGCACCGGCTTCAAGGCGGCCCCGCCGCGTCATCCTCCAGCCGGCGGACGAACTCGCAGAGGGTCAGGCCGAGGGAGTGGCAGATTTGCGCGAGGGTGCTGGGACTGGGCTCGGACTCGCCGGATTCGATGAGCCGGATCATTTCGCGGGTGATGCCGCAACGCTTGGCCAGGGTGTATTGCGTCACTGGCACGGCCTCGCGCGCGGCCTGCAGGACACGGGGAATGCGCGCGCGGATGCGTTCCGCGTAGTGGTAGGCTTCCTTGTCCAGCGGGATGGCCATGACCCGGTTCCAGTGAAAGTTCCAAGTTCCACGCGCGCCCGAGGGCGCTCTTTGTCCAACAGGTTAAAATGTTCCGACGACCGCAAAGTGACCGCAGCAGGTGAAGGCCGGAGCGAAGCAGAACCGGGACGGGGTGGCGAGGAATTTTGCGGGCCGTCGGCCAGCGGCCAAGCCCGTGGGCACGGACAGAATCCCCGCGATTCTCTCATCCGCGATGTGGGGTCAGCCGGTGGGTTCTGGCTCAACCGCTCACGGCTCGGTGGCGACGCGGAAGGAGCCGATCGGGCCATTCGTGACGTTGTAGCTGTAGGTGACTCGCCCGCCGGTGCCGGGCAGGTTGGTGGCGAGGACGCCCCAGTTGGTCAGCGTGGTGGCGCGTTCCAGACGGTAGGTCACGCCGGTGTCGGTCAGCCAAGAGATCTTGGCGAGAGCGGAGGCCGGGGGATTGAAAGAGAAGGTGGGGGGCAATCCGATCTGCAAGTCCACCTGCCCGCCCGCGCCTTCCCACGCGCCCACATCCGGGCCGGCCCCTTGCGGACGGGCGAAGCCGCGCTGGTCGGTGGCGGGAAAATATTCGGGGTCGGCGGCATTCAGCGCGGGGCTATTGGCGCGCAGGGCCATCGTGAGGGTGGGACCGCCGTTGGCAGCCAGTGGAAGCAGCTGGGCATTGACGCTGTTGAAACTGCTGCCGCTGGCCCAAGTCGGCGTGCTGTCCGAAGAAAGATTGTGACCATTGTCCGCGACATTGCCACCAAATGAGTTGCTCGGATTGCCGTTCACGGTGTTGCCTTGGAGGAGAGAATTCAGAACATCGAAATAGCCGATGGTCACATAGAGGCCGCCACCTTGGGAGCTGGCACTGCCACCGGTGATGCGGTTGCTGGCGATGGTGCAGGAATCGAGGAACTGAATGCCGCCTAACGCGGCGATCGCGGCGCCTCGTCCCGCAGTGGTGGCACCGGGCAGCAGGGAGTTCAAAGCGAGCGTGCAATTCGTCATCCATAGGCTCCCGTTTACGCAGACTGCGGCTCCTCCCTCGGTGGACGCGGCATTTTCCCAAAATGTGCAGCGTGAAAAACTGCTGGACCCGAGGGTCTGGGCGTGCGCGCCTCCACTGCCCGGCCCCCGACATTGGTTTCCGGCAAAGCTGCAATCTGTGAAATCCGCCGTGCCCCCCGCGACATGCAGCGCGCCGCCGTAGGTCGCGGAGTTGTTGTTGAGAAAGGCGGTGTGAGTAACGGCGAGCGTGTTGCCCGCAAAGTAGATCGCGCCGCCGCTGACGCCAGAACCGTTCGCGGTGAACGTGGACTGGTGAATCGTGGCATTCGCTTGGGACTTCAGGCTCAGCGCGCAACCGCGAGTGGTTGTGAGGTTCAGGGAGAACTGGCAGTTGGTGCTGACGAGAGTGCCGCCCTCGGCATCAATCGCACCGCCGAACGCCTCGCCGATTGTGGCGGGGCTGAAAACGCCGCCATTTTGCCGAAAAGCGACGCCCCTGAAACCGGCCGTGGTGGAGTTCGAGGTGAAAAAACAATTCTGCAGGGTGACAGAACTGTTCCGCGCGGCAATGGCCCCGCCCGAGCCTACGCCTCCCGCGCCGGCGGAATATTGTATGTTGGACGGTAGCCAGTCACCGCCGTTCCCACCAATGGCCCGGCAGTTTATGAAGACACAGCCCGAGGCGATGAGCGAGGCGTTGGTCACGAAAACGCCTCCGGCCGCCACGGACTGGCCGGGCAGGCTGCCAAAGGTGGCGGGAGTGCCGGGCAGACCGTTGGTGCCGCGCACCCAGCCATTCGCGACGGTGAGGTTGACGATTTCCAGACTGGCTCCGGGCAACACGTTGAAGATGCGGTTGCTGTTGCCGCCGCTGATGGTCACGGCGTGGCCCGTGGCATCAATGGTCACGGCGCAGGTCACGTCGATGGCATTGGTCAGCGTGATGACGCCATCAAAGTTAAACGTGATGGGGCCGCACCCGGCCACGGCGGCGCGCAGTTCCGCATCGGTGCCGGTCGTGATGACGGTCGCGGCGCGGGCGGGGGAGGCGAAACCGAACAAGGCGAGAACAAGACTCGTGAGGAGGAGCGCTGGAGTTTTCATAAGGGTGTTTCCCAGTCCTGGAACGGGATTATTTTTACTCCTCTCCCGGCGGATTTGGGAAGCACGGAATGCGGGCACATTGAACCTTGAACTTGGAACAGTTGAACCTTGAACCTCCGCGCCGCCCGTGTCGTCACCCGAACCGCAACTCACGCCCATGATGGCGCAGTACCGCCGCATCAAAGGCGAACTGCCGAAGGACGCGCTGCTGCTCTTCCGCCTCGGCGATTTCTACGAGATGTTTTTCGAGGACGCGCAGATCGGCGCGCAGTTGCTCAACGTGTCGCTGACCAAGCGCGGCGTGGTGCCGATGTGCGGCATTCCGTTTCATGCGCTCCAGACTTACATCGGGCGGCTCTTGCGCGCGGGCAAAAAGGTGGCGCTGTGCGAGCAGACGGAGGAGGCGCGGCCCGGCCAGCTCGTGGCGCGCGAGGTGACGCAGATTCTTTCCCCCGGCACGCATTTCGACGAGCGAATGCTCCAGGCGGAGCGGAACAATTATCTGGTCGCGGTGGCGCGGAGCGGGAAGTCGCTCGGCCTCGCGGTGGTGGACCTGACGACGGGCGGCTTCAAGACGACGGAGTGCGAGAACGAGGCGGCGTTGCTGGCGGAACTGGACCGCCTGCGTCCGGCGGAAATCGTGCTGCCGGCGGAGGCGGGTGATTTATCCGCGCTGGTCGCGCCGGTGTGCCGCGCGTTGCAACCGTATGACGACTGGGTGTTCGCGCCGGAGACGGCGGTGTTC
>JANOAY010000522.1:0-3931 GCA_031411375.1 Pedosphaera sp.
ATTCACGACTATGCCAACGCTGACTGCAACCGCCAAACTCTCCGCGCCCGCCGTCCGCGCGCGCCTCTCCGCCGCCTGGGTCAGCCGCATCGTCATGCTCGGCGCGACGAGCATCGTCGTCGGCATTCTCTGGGACATCTCGTGGCACCGCACCATCGGGCGCGACACGTTTTGGACGCCGGCGCATCTGGCCATTCAACTCGGCGGACTGCTCGGCGGCTTCATCTCCGGCTGGCTCGTGTTGCAAACAACTTTTTGGGGAACCGAGGCGGAGAAAAATTCCGCCGTCAAACTCTGGGGCTTCTGCGGTCCCATCGGCGCGTGGGTCACGATCTGGGGCTGCCTCGCGATGCTGATTTCCGCGCCCTTCGACAACTGGTGGCACGACGCCTACGGACTCGACGTGAAAATTCTCAGCCCGCCGCACACCGTGCTCGCGCTCGGCATGTGGGCCGTGGTGCTCGGCGCGCTGCTGCTCGTCTTGCGCGAACAAAATAATGGGGCGCCGGTCTCAGACCCGGCCCGAACGGATTCTTCAGCAAAAAATTTCCCACAGATTCAAAAAAGCCACGGATTTTTGTCTTCATCTGCGGCTTCTCTGAATCTGCGGGAAAAACAGAATTGGTGGCACCCTGCCGCGCCCGCCGGGTCGGAGACCATCGCTCCGAGCCGCTGGCTCTTCGTCTTCGGCAACGGCGTCCTGCTCGCCATGGCCTCGGTGTTTCTCACCGAATACAGCTTCCCGAATCAGCAGCACACCGCCCCGTTCTACCTCGCTTCGTCCGTAATCTTTCCGCTCTACCTCGTGGGCATCGCGCGCGCCGCGAAATTCCGCTGGGCCGCCACGCTCACCGCGCTCGGCTACATGCTCATCGTCGCCGTCATGGCGTGGATTCTTCCGTTGTTTCCCGGCGAGCCGAAGCTTGGTCCCATTGCCAATCGCGTGGATCATTTCGTGCCGCTGCCGTTCCCGCTGCTCCTCGTGGTGCCGGCGTTCGCGCTCGATTTGATTCGCAACTTCATCGGCGCGGGCCGGCGCTGGTGGCGTGATGTGCTGATCGTGGTGCTCTCCGCCGTGGCGTTCGTCGCGCTCTTCTCCGTCACGCAATGTATTTCTCCAAATTTCTCCTGAGCGAGCACGGCCAGAACTGGTTCTTCGCCGCCGACCGCCACTGGGGCTACACCGAGTCGCCGGGCGACTGGCGCACGAAATTCTGGGACTCAAAAACTTCCCGCCGCGAGCCTACGGCCACGCTGCCCACCTTCGCCCTTGCGCTGGCCGGCGCGCTCGCCACGTCCGCCGTGGGCCTGCTCCTCGGCAACTGGATGGCGAAGGTGAGACGGTGAAAAAAGAAGGCGGAAGGAAGAATGCAGAATGCAGAAGTTCGGGACGCTGCGCGCTCCTGCTTCTACTTCTGCATTCTGCATTCTGCATTCTTCCTTCACCTCTCTCCGCCCACATCGGCGATCAAAACGTCTTCTTCGAGGGCCAGGCCGGCGCGTATCCCGTCCGCATCGTGGTGCGTCCGCCGGGCGTGATTCCCGGACTCGCGGAAATTTCCGTGCGCGTGGAAACGAACGGCGCGCGGCGCGTCACCGCGCTCCCGATGCGCTGGGACAGCGGACGCCAGGGCGCACCTCCGCCGGACGAAGCGCAGCTCGTGCGCGGCGAAACCAATCTGTTCAACGCGCAACTCTGGTTCATGCGCGGCGGCGCGCAGAGCGTGGAAGTGTCCGTCGAAGGCGCGGCGGGCGTGGGCAAAGTCATCGTGCCGGTGAATGCCGTGGCCACGCGCTTGTTGAACATGCCGTCCGCGCTCGGCGTGATCCTCGCCGTCTTCGGCGCGCTGCTCGTGCTGCTCGCCGTCAGCATCATCGGCGCAGCGGTGCGCGAGAGCGTGCTGCCGGTTGGAACTTCGCCGACGAAAAAACGTCGCTGGCTCGCGCGCGGCCTCGCCGTCGTCGCCGCGCTGGTCATTGGCACCGCGCTCGTGCTCGGCAAAAACTGGTGGGACTTGGAAGCGGGCGATTACCGCAACAACCGGCTCTACAAACCGGTCGAGGCCAAAGCCGCCGTGCGCGTGGAGAACGGCGCGCGCCTTTTGAAAATCACCCGCACCGTCGAGCCGGGCAAACGCACCGGCCCGCTCGTCCCTGAACACGGCAAGCTCATGCACCTGTTCCTCGTCCGCGACCCCGGCATGGATGTCTTCGCGCATCTGCATCCGCTGAAACTCGATTACAAAAACTTTGAGACGCCGCTGCCCGAACTGCCCGCCGGCGACTACCGCGTTTACGCCGACGTAACTTACGAAACGGGTTTCTCCGAAACGCTCACGGCCAATGTGCGTTTGCCGGAGCCGGTCATCTCCACAGCCACCGGGACGCGCGCGACTGATCCGGATGATGGTTGGAAAATCACCACGCCCTTCACCACCGGCATTACCACGAACAAACAGCGCGTCGCCCTCGCGCCGAATCTTTACCTCGACCTGACGCTCGACGGCCCGCTGATCGAAAACCGCGACACACGACTGCGCTTCGCCGTGCGCGACGCCATTCTGCGTCCGGTGCGCGTCGAACACTTCATGGGCATGGCCGGACACCTCATCGTGCGGCGCGAGGACGGCGCGGTCTTCACGCACCTGCATCCCGGCGGAAGTTTCTCAATGGCCGCACAGCAGCTTTTCGAGTTGCGCGCCGAAGGCAAAGCACCGCTCGCCGTTGGCTCCTCAAAAGGCGATCCCATTTGCAAACTCCCACCGCTCGAAACGATGGCCGACGCGATGACGCACGGCGCCCTTGCCTTCCCCTACGCTTTTCCAAAAACCGGCGCGTATCGGTTGTGGGTGCAGGTGAAAGTGCGCGGTGAAGTGCTGACGGGCGTGTTCGATGTGGCGGTGCAGAGTCGTGATGCGAAGTGAATTGATGCGCGGCGGGTTCTGGAGTGAGTGCATATTTTTAACGCAAAGGCGCAAAGGCGCAGAGACGCAAAGAAGAAGAATTCCGAAGCGCGAGTTCCTTTCATAACGTGATGGTGGAAAAGTATTTCCATTTCATCCCTCTTGCCTTTGCGCCTCCGCGTCTTTGCGTCTTTGCGTTAAATTCTTCGCCACGTCCTGAATCATCTTTTCCACCACCGCAGCCGCAACGCATTCCCAATCACCACCACGTCGGACAACCCCATAGCCGCCGCGCAGAGAATGGGGCTGAGGAAACCGAGCGCCGCGAGCGGAATGCCGAGCGCGTTGTAAAAGAACGCCCAGAACAAGTTCTGCTTGATGGCGCGCAATGTGGCGCGGGCGAGTCCGAGTGCCTCGGGAATGGCTTGCACATCCGACTTGAGCAGCACGATGTCCGCCGCCATCTGCGCCACGTCGCTCGCGCGCCCGACCGCGATGCCGAGGTCGGCCTGCTCCAGCGCCGGCGCGTCGTTGATGCCGTCGCCGATGAAGGCGATGCCGAATTTGCCACCAGACTTTTGCTGCAACGACTTCACGAACTCCGCCTTGCCCTCGGGCCGCACTTCCGCCGCGATGTTGGCTTCGTCAATGCCGAGCAATTTTCCGACGGCAATGGCCGTGCGCCGGTTGTCGCCCGTGAGCAGATAGACCGCGTGACCGTCGCGCTGAAGTGATTGCACCACGTCGCGCGCGCCGGGCTTGAGCGGGTCGCGCAACGCGAAAAGCGCCGCGAGTCTTTTTCCCACCGCGAGACCAACGATGCTCGCGCCCTGCGCCGTTTGCGCTTCGACGAACCGGGCGCCCGCAGAAAGATCAACCTGGGCAGTCGTCAGCCAGTTCACCGAGCCGAGGCGGGCGGGGTGTCCGTCGAACGTCGCCTCGAGGCCGGAACCCGCGCACTCGCGCCAGTTGGTGAATGGAGCGCCGGTCTCCGACCCGGCGCGCTGATGTTCATTCTCCATCACGCG
>JANOAY010000523.1:0-2119 GCA_031411375.1 Pedosphaera sp.
CGCTCGTGCAGAACTTCACCGGCCAGTGGCTTCAGACGCGCGATGTGGACGGCATTGACATCAACGCCTTTGTGGTCATGGCGCGCGACGCGGGTGACGAGCGCGATTTCCAAAAACGTCGCGAGAGGTTTCAGGAGTTGAACGCCGTGCCCGACGAGCAGAAAACGCCGGAGCAGAAGGCGGAGTTGCAGCAGATGCGCGAGCAAGGCCAGCGCCGCCGCAACAACCGGAACAATGTGCAGCTTGACGGCGACCTGCGCCGCGCGTTGCGGGATGAGACCTTGATGAAGGTCGGCCACGTCATGCGCGGGAACCGCAGCGTGCTGGAGCTGCTCGACGCGGATTACACCTTCCTGAACGAGAAACTCGCGACGCATTACGCACTCACCAACCTCGGCGTGAAAGGCTCGGAGATGCGCCGCGTGTCGCTCCCGGCGGGCAGCCCGCGCGGCGGCGTGCTGACCGATGGCTCGGTGCTGATCGTGACTTCCAACCCCACGCGCACGTCGCCGGTGAAGCGCGGGCTGTTCATCCTCGACAACATTCTCGGCGTGCCACCGCCGCCGCCACCCGCGAACGTGCCGCCGCTGGAGGATTCCGAGAAAAGCGTCGCCGGTCACGAACCGACCTTGCGCGAGTCGCTGGCGAAGCACCGCGAGGATGCGCTGTGCCGTTCCTGCCACAACCGCATGGACCCGCTCGGTCTGGCGCTGGAAAATTTCAACGCCCTCGGCATGTGGCGCGAGCAGGAGCGCAAGCAGCCGATTGATGCCGCCGGAAGATTGATCACCGGCGAGACGTTCAGTGACGTGCGGGAATTGAAACGTGTGCTGGTGACCAACCATCGGCTCGATTTTTACCACTGCCTGGCGGAGAAATTCCTGACCTACGCGCTGGGCCGCGGCGTGGAGTATTACGATGTCGAGACGCTGGACCGCATCGTGGCCAAGCTCGACAAGGAGAACGGTCGCTTCTCCGCGCTGCTCGAAGGCGTCATTGAGTCCGCGCCGTTTCAGAAAAGGCGTCAAGTGGCCCAGAACGCCGCCGCACAGAAATGATCTTACTCGTATGGAAAAGAAACTTTTGCGGGAAAATCATACGAGACAAGACAAGGCACGTAAGCCTGATTACCGAAGCGAATACGAACCTCGTTCGACATATCAGCCAGGCTCATTAGTTGGAAACTTACTCGAAAAAGCAAAGACGAAGGAACGCTTCGCTGAACAGTATCAGAATGCTGAGTTCATTCATAAAACGCTCCGATTCAGACTGCGCTGGAGGCTGCATGAGTTTGCAAACGCGAACCAACTGCTAGAAAGCGAACCGAGTACGCGAGCCGTTTACGCCAAGTTTCAATCTATGGCTCGCCACGATTTGAAAAGCATTCGTGCGGCCATCAAGCAAGGGGAGGTTCGTACGCGTAAAAGTTTTAGCCTTGCTCAGGGCACTTCCACCTACACGACCTATTTTGATTTCAAAAGACCTGCGTTGATGTGCGACGAAGTCCTGCTTCCAGAAGGGTAATGCAAGCGATCACAACATGTCGGGACTCAGAAACAGATCGAAACTCTGCTGGGTCTGGAAACGTCCTTCCCGTGAACGCCTGAATTTGCTTAAGATCATCACGAGCCATGAAAACGAACCGCAATCTTGCTGCTGAAAGTTTCGCCAGCCTCAACCGCCGCCATTTCCTGCGCGGCCTAGGCGCGTGCCTCGCGCTGCCGGCGTTTGAATCCGTTCGTCCGCTGGCCGCGTTCGCGGCGGATGCGAAAGCCGCCAAGCTCGCCACGACCGCGAGCGGTGCGCCACTACGCATGGCCTTCGTCTATTTCCCGAACGGTGCGATTCAGAAAAACTGGTGGCCCGGCGGTGCGGGCAAGGATTTCCAACTCGCGCGGACGATGGAGCCGCTGGCGAAGGTGAAGCATCAGTTGCAAATCTTCGGCGGCTTGGATCACGTCAACGCCACGCCCGGCCCGGACGGCGCGGGCGATCATGCGCGCGCGAGCGGCACGTTCCTGACCGGCGTGCGCGTGAAGAAGACGGCCGGCTCGGACATTCACGCGGGCATTTCGATTGATCAGGTCGTGGCGAATCAGATTGGGCATCTCACGCGCTT
>JANOAY010000524.1:0-3208 GCA_031411375.1 Pedosphaera sp.
CGTCCTGGCCGTTGAAGTCCGTCAGTTGGTCCAGCACGAAGCTCACGTCGAGCGGGCGGTTCACCGAGTTCTCCACGTTCATCGCGGCGCGCAGCGTTTCGCCCGGACTGGCCGCGCCGCGCCACGCCGCGTCATCGCTGCCGTGATGCTGCACATGCGCGACCACGTAGCCGTGGCCGGCCCAGTGCTGGCCGAGATATTCGTAGTTGTTCCGTGTGCCGCCCAGCCCGTGCGAGAAGATGATGACGGGGCAGGGGCTGGTGGCGTTCTTCGGGAAATAAAGTTTCACCTGCACCTCGCGCTGGCGTTTCGAGTCGCGCCATTCGAGGTCGAGCGTCTCCACCGTGAAAGCCGCCGAGGTGCTTTTGCTTTTCTCTGCCGCCACGCTGGCTGGCAGCACACACAGCGCGGCGAAAATTAGGAGCCATTTCTTCATGCCGTTGAGGACGAGGGTTGCGGCCTGACTTGTTACGCGGAAATCGAGCCTGATTCAGCGGCGCGGCGTGCGCCGGGCCGTCGGAACTTCAACGTGCCTCACACTCAACGCCGTCAGCAGCACGGCCACGAAGAGCAGCACGCCGCCCACGGGCACGAGGAGAATTCCCAGCCCGGGATCACCGCCGTACACCCACACGCCGCCGAGGAAAAATCCGCCGGGCATCAGGACGCCGGCAGCGATCAGTGACATCGAGGCGATGGTGCGGGAACGCGCGCGCCACGCGGGGACTTGCAGCACGGTGAAGGCGAAGCCGAGCTGCACCAGGGCGAGCAGCGTCCCGTGCGCGTGGGCGAGCGTCCACATGAGGCGGCGGGTTTCGTTCATCGCATTGAGATAGGCCTGCACTTTCAAGCCGTGCAACGCTTCGAGCACGAGGCCGAGCGTGAGGAACACCAGCAGCGAGAACCAGCCGACGCGCAGATGCCGGCGCACCACGAGCGCGAGCGGATCGACGTTGATTTCGGCAGTCGAGGCGGGCGAGTTGTTCATTCGAGCAATTCCATCGATCGTTGATCGCGGGCCTGACGCAGCTTGTGGATTTCCTGCGGCGGCAAAAGATTCGCGTGCTCTTTCGTCGGCAACGCGTCGGCGTTGAAGCGTTGCAGCAAGGCACTCTTGCCCAGCGTGCGCTGCGCGGCGGGCGCGATGTAGTCGTACTGAAGCTTGCGCGCCTCGGGCAGTTGCTTGTGCGAGCGTTGCCCGATGTAGCGCACCACGGAGTAGGGATCGTCGAGCGTCTCGGCGAGATAGGGCAGCAGCCAGTTGGTGCCGGAGATTTGCCGCGCGGGTTCCCAGCCCATGTGCCAGGCAAGGAGCGCGCGTTGTCCGGCGTCACCGCGCAGGAGCCACACGGCGGACGCAGGCGCGTTCGCAAAGTCGCCGTCAATCTTCGGCTCGGGCTGGCGATACCAGGCGTTCAACTGTTTCGCCGTCCAAGTGAGCGAGCGATCCAAGTGGCAAAGGTTGCAGGCGTTCGGGCGTCCGGTGTCGAGGCTGCTCTGCACGGAGGGCGATGTAATTTGGTGCGAACGAATGCCTTTGAGCAAACCGTAGGTGGTGTGCGGCATGTGGCAGTTGTAGCAGGAACTGCCGCTGGAGTTTGCAGCGTGGCGCGTGTGCTGCGTGAGCTTCTTTTCGTACTCGCCGTGGCACTGATAGCACGCCGCGTTGCCCTCCATGCCGCGCGCGAGTTGATCCGCCGGGTCGCTCTTGTGCATCGAGTGGCAGGAGAGACACGACATCGCGCCACGCTGGAAGCACGGCGTCTCGACCAGTCCGCTGTATTCGCGACCGGAGACGCGCACCATGCCGTCGTTCCAGAAATAGCCGGCCAGCGCCTGTTTGTGCGCGACCTGCTCGGCGTCCCACTCATTCGTCAACGCGCGCATCTTGTGGCCGGGGATGAGCGGGCGATGCGCGTCGATGTGCTCCCGATGCCAGTAATCCGTGCCGCTGGCGAGCCATTCGTTGTGATTCAAACTGAAGCGCGCGGCGTGGCACTGGCCGCAAATCTCCGAGGACTTTTTCGACGACACGCGCGCGGGGTTGACGATGGTGGGATCGCCGTTGGTCCCGCGATGCAGCGCGTAACGCCGCTTTGGATTCGAGTTCGCCCGCACATGAGCTTCGCCCGGTCCGTGGCAGGATTCGCAGGCGATGCCGAGTTCCGCCACGCGGGTCAGCGCGCCGGGTTCCAACGCGCCCGGTTGCGGCTGACCGGCGGTGGCGTGGCAGCCGAGGCAGTTGTTGTTCCAAACTTGCGGCAGTGGTGGTGAATCCGGCGGCAGGAGAAACACGTCGTTGCGCGGCACCCAGCGTTGCGCCTCGAACAGATACGTGAACGGCACGCTGAACTGCTGGTTGCCGTTGTCCGCCGCGACCCAATACGCCTGCATGTGATGCGAACCGGTGGTGAGCGTGACGCGCTTCTCGACGCGCGGCGGTTTCTCGACGGGCGCGGGCTTCGGGCCGAGACCGCGCTGGAACATGGTCTCCTGCTGCGCCCGTGTGAAGGCCCACTCGGGATCATTCATCTCCACGAAGAATTCCTCGCCGCGCCGACGGAAGTGATATTCCTCGCCCTTCCAAGTCACGGCCTGGTTCGTAAAATTGCCGCGCACGCTCTGTGGCGTGGCGTGCTGCGTCATGGTGCGATGAAACGTGCGATGCCACGAGGCGTGCTGATCGGGATGACACGAGCGGCACGTTTCCGAGCGCACGTAACCGCCGGGCCGCGTTTCCGCCGGGAGCATTTGCGCGAGCTGCTGGCGCGCGGTGAGTTTGTGGTGCGCGCGGGATTTCCAGACGAACCCGCCCGACACCGCCGCCGCGATGAGGAAAAGCGCCCCCGCTCGCGCCCACCAGGAGCGTGTTTTCCGCGCCAGCGGCCACAAGGCGGCCACGAGCAGCAGCACGGCAACTGACCATTCCAGCGACATAGGGACGCGGGAGAGTTCAGCGTGACGGGATCGTCACGAAGCCGGCTAAGTACAGTATATGCGTGATCATGAGCACTACTGGTTCGGTCTTTGGATTGGCGCGAGCGTAGGGAGGCGGCGGGGCGGGGGCGAGGAAAATTCTAAATTCCAAACAATTTCCAAGATGCCAAACACCAAATTCACCAGGCGGCAACTGTGTCCTCAAGGTCGCGAAAAATTCTGGCGCAGGTAGGGCGTCGCTGTCCTCAGCGCGCCGGGGTGAGGCGTGAGT
>JANOAY010000525.1:0-4279 GCA_031411375.1 Pedosphaera sp.
CGCGCCTTTCACGATGTTGTCCTCGGCGCTCATCACGATCAGCCGGCCCGTGCGCGGGTCGATGCGCCACGCGAACTCAATCATGTTCGTGCCGACGACGTTCTTCGTGTCGGGCAACGACTTGCCTTCGAGCAGACGCACGAACGGCTCGTTCGCGTAGGCCGCGCGATACGTGTCCTCGATCTGTTTCGCGAGCGCGTTCATCTCGTCGGCGGTGGAGAAATGTTTCGCGGGCGCGGCGTAAATGGTCGTGAGGATGCCGCGGTTCACCGGAATCAAATGCGGCGTGAACTGGATTTTAATCTGCTCGCCCGCCGCGAACGAAAGCTCCTGCTCGATCTCCGAAAGGTGCCGGTGCTTCGGCACGCCGTACGGCCGCACGCTCTCGTTGCACTCCACGAAGAGGTAATCCAGTTCCGCCTTGCGCCCCGCCCCGCTTACGCCGCTGAGCGAATCGGCGATGATGGACTCCGGCTTGATCAGCTTCGCCCGCAGCAACGGCGCGAGCGGCACGATGATGCTCGTGGGATAACACCCCGGCGACGCGATGAGCAGCCCGTCCTTGATCGCGTCGCGATAAATTTCCGGCAGTCCATACACCGACTTCGCCAGCAGCCCCGGCGCGGGATGTTCGTGCGCGTAAAATTCCTGGTACACCTCCGCGTTCTTCAGCCGGAAGTCCGCGCTCAGGTCAATGACCCGCACGCCCGCGTTGACCAGCGGCACGGCGAACTCCGCCGCCACGCCATGCGGCAACGCGAGGAACACCACGTCGCATTGCGTGGCTAGCAGCGCCGCGTTCGGGTCGCTGAAGCGCAGCGTGCGCGCGAGCGGATACTGCGAAAATTTCGGGAAGACCTGCGCCACCGTCTGCCCCGCGTATTGCCGCGAGGTCACGGCCACGAGTTGGGCGTGCGGATGCGTGAGCATCCGAAAGACGAGTTCCTCGCCCGAATATCCCGACGCGCCGATGATGCCGACTTTTTTGCTGCTCATGTTGTCAGTGCCTTGGTTCAACCGCTCGCTTTCGTACGGGCTTTTCCCCGGTGCGGCAAGTCCGCGTGTTTTTCAGTCGAGGAACAATATGATTTTCGCAGAACTTACGGAGCGCCGGTTTTGAAATTGGCAGCCTGTGGAAATTGTACAGACGGCCGTTGGGCGCTGGGGCAGGCTGCGGCGCATGTGGCCTTTCCATCTTGTTGAAGCGCGCGCGGCTGAAGTTCCACGGCGTCGGACGTCCGGTTTGTTGTCGCTCATGAAACCGCTGGCGCTCGCGCTGGCGGCGGTGTTGGTCGCGGGCGGTTGCGTCACGGCGGAACGCGCGGGCAAGCCTTCGCTGAAGGGCGCGGCGCGCGGGCGGTTCGTGATGGGCGTGGGGTTGTCGGACTGGATCGCGGAGCGGCCGGGCGACTGGGCGCTGCTCACGAACCAGTTCAGCAGCGTGACGCCGGAGAACAGCATGAAGCCGGACCCGGTGCAGGCGGCGGAGGGGCAGTTCAAGTTCACCCAGCCGGATGCGTTCGTGAATTTCGCGGCGGCGCACGGGCTGAAGGTGGTCGGGCATTGCCTGGTCTGGGCGAAGGACGACCGCACGCCGGCGTGGTTTTATCGCGACGGCACGAACGCGGCGGGGCGCGAGCTGCTGCTGGCGCGGATGCGGCAGCACATCGCCACGGTGGCGGGGCGTTATCGCGGGCGCGTCGCGATGTGGGACGTGGTGAACGAGGCGCTGGATGACGGGACGAATTTCCTGCGTCCGTCGGGCTGGTCGCAGGCCTGCGGCGAGGAGTTCATCGCGGAGGCGTTTCGCGCGACGCACGCGGCGGACCCGAAAGCCTTGCTGATTTACAATGATTACAACAACGAGCTGCCGGCCAAGCGGGCGAAGATGGTGCGGCTGGTGCGGTCGTTGCAGGCGCGCGGCGTGCCGCTGCACGCGGTAGGGCTGCAAGGGCATTATGAGATTGACCGGGTGCCGTTTGAGGAAATCGAAGCGACGCTGGTGGAGGTGCGGAGGCTGGGCGTGAAGCTGGTGGTGTCGGAGCTGGACATTGACGTGGTGCCGCGCGGGCAGTGGTGGGCGGACGGCGGGAAGCATCGCGCGGAACTGGCGCAGGTGGACCCGTATCGCGAGGGGTGTCCACCGGAAATTCTGCAGCGGCAGGCGGAGCAGTACGCGCGGCTCTTCCGCATTTTCAAAAAGCATTCGGACGTGATCGCGCGGGTGTCGTTCTGGAACCTGCACGACGGGCAGAGCTGGCTGAACACGTTTCCGTGGACGCGGGTGAATCATCCGCTGCTCTTCGACCGGGCGGGTCAGCCGAAGCCGGCATTCGGCGCGGTACTGGAGGCGCTGAGGGAGTGAGCGGAGCGCGGGGCGCATCCGTTTGTATGGGAATTGAATCCGTGTGCATCGGTGTCCATCCGTGGTTAAAAGAATTTCGTGCCGGACATTTTCACCCAGGCCAAGCGCAGCGATGTGATGTCGCGCATCCGCTCGCGCGGGAACAAGGCCACGGAGCTGGCGCTGGTGCGGGTCTTCCGCGCGCAGGGCATCACGGGGTGGAGAAGGCATCTTCAAATTCAGAACGCGGAACGCGGAAAACAGAAATTCAAAGTGCGGCCGGACTTTGTTTTCCCAAAGCTTCGCGTGGCGGTGTTTGTGGACGGCTGCTTCTGGCACGGCTGTCCGAAGCATGAGACGAAACCGAAAAGCAACGCAGCGTTCTGGCGGAAGAAATTCGCACGGAACATCGCCCGCGACCGGCTGGTGACGCGGACGTTGCGCCGGGACGGCTGGCGAGTGCTGCGGATTTGGGAGCACGAACTGGCGCGGAAGAGTGAGGCGCGGCTGCTGCGGCGCATTCGCCACGTGCCAAAGGAAAAACCCCGCCGGCTCGCGCCAGCGGGGTTTGCAAATCGTGCTGCGGATTAACGCTTCGAGAACTGGAAGCGTTTGCGCGCGCCGGGCTGGCCGTACTTCTTGCGCTCGCGCATGCGCGAGTCGCGGGTAAGGTAGCCTTCGGCCTTGAGCGCGGGGCGGAGGTTCACATCCACTTGGAGCAGCGCGCGGGCAATGCCGTGGCGCACCGCGCCGGCCTGGCCTTGGGGACCGCCGCCGATGACATTCACGGCCACGTCATACTTGGTCGTGGTGTCCGTGCGGAGCATCGGGGAGCTGACCACACCGCGCAGCGATTCGGTGGGGAAATAAACTTCAAAGGCACGGCCATTGACCGTGATCTTGCCCGCACCGGCGGAGAGGCGCACGCGCGCCACGGCGGTTTTGCGGCGGCCGGTGCCAAGGAATTCCTGAGTCTGGGTAGCCATAGAAAATTTCGATTACTTAATCTTGAGGGGAGCGGGCTGCTGGGCGGCGTGGGGATGTTCCGCGCCTTTGTACACTTTCAGCTTGGTGACGAGCTGCTTGCCGAGACGGTTCTTGGGAATCATGCCCCAGACCGCCTTGTGGATGATCTCTTCGGGATTCTTGGCGCGGAGCTGTTCGACGGAGACGTATTTCTCGCCGCCTCTCCAGCCGGAGTAGCTCATGTAAAACTTCTCTTTTTCCTTCTTACCCGTGAGCTTGATCTTCTCGGCGTTGATCACGACGACGAAATCGCCGGCGTCCCACATGGGGGTGAAAATGGGTTTGTTTTTGCCGCGCAACACCTGGGCCACTTTCGTGGCGAGGCGGCCGAGCACCACGCCGTCGGCATCAACAATGTGCCACTTGCGCTGCTCCAAATAGTCTTTCGGCAAATAGGTTTTCATCTGTTTCCAAATTTAAGGAGCGCGGAAAGTAGCAAACAACATTTTGGAGTCAACATCCCATTTCGTTCTTTGGGGAGGGAAAGGTGGAAAGCCGCACGCCAAGGCCCGCGAAGGACGCGAAGGACAAAAAATTTCAGCCTTGGCGACCGTCGCGGATTTGGCGTGCGGCATTTGGAAACAGCATCAGGCGCTCGCCTTGAACGCCACCACACCGAGCGGCGGCAAAGTCAGCTCGGCAGAAAAGGGCTGGCCGTGGACTTGGTAATCGTCCGCTGTCACGCCGCCGAGGTTGCCCCAGTTGCTGCCGCCGTACATTTCGGCGTCGCTGTTAAGCACTTCGCTCCAGTGGCCGCTGCGCGGGAGGCCGATGCGGTATTTCTCGCGAGGGACGGGGGTGAGGTTGAGGACGATGAGGATCACGCTCTTGCCGTCGCGGCTTTGGCGCACGAAGGAGAGCACGCTTTGGTCGGCGTTGGTGCAGTCAATCCAGAAGAAGCCTTCGTAG
>JANOAY010000526.1:0-17317 GCA_031411375.1 Pedosphaera sp.
GATGCGGCTGCTCACCGACGCGCCGGGTCGGAGACCGGCGCTCCAATCAGCTTCCGCTCCGCCTCGGTCACCGCGCGCCACTTTCCTGCCGGCAACTCACCGAGCTTGAAGCCGCCGATCTGCACGCGCATCAATCGCAGCGTGGGATGCCCCACCGCCGCCGTCATGCGGCGCACCTGGCGGTTCTTGCCTTCGGTGAGTTCGAGTTCGATCCAGCAGTCCGGCACGCTCTTGCGAAAACGAATCGGCGGATCGCGCGGCGCGACTGGCGGTTGTGGATCGAGCAAGCGCGCGCGACACGGCAGCGTCTTGTGACCTTGGATGCTCACGCCTTTTTCCAATGAACGCAGCGCCTCCGCCGTGGGAACACGCTCCACCTGCGCCCAGTAAATGCGCTCGTGGCCGTGACGCGGATGCAGCAGCCGCTCGTTCAGTTCCGGCTCGTCACTCAGCAGCAGCAGGCCCTCGGAGTCCGCATCCAGCCGCCCGATGGCATAGACATTTTTCGGGAAACCAAACTCCGCGAGCGGACGGTTCGGCGAGCCGTCCGGCGTGAACTGCGAGAGCACGCCGTACGGTTTGTGGAAGGCGATCAGCATCGCCGTTCAGCGCAGCACTTCGGCGAGGAACTGCTCCATCTCGCGCCACGAGCGCGCATCGGCGGCCGCGTTGTAGGCCGCGCCCTTCGAGTTGTCGTTCCCGGCGTTCTTGTCGGTGAAAGAGTGGACGGCATTGCCGTACGAGGACAGTTGCCAGTCCACTTTCGCCTCGCGCATTTCTTTCTGGAAGGCCAGCACCTCGGCCTCCGGCACGAACGGATCATCCGCGCCGTGGCAGGCGAGGACTTTGGTTTTGATGTTCTTCGCGTCGGCGGGCGTGGGCGTGTTCAAGCCGCCGTGAAAGCTCACCACGCCCGCGACCTCCGCGCCGCTGCGCGCGAGTTCCAGCACCGTGGTGCCGCCGAAGCAGTAACCGATGGCGGCGACTTGCTTCGGATTCACGCGCGGACTTTTCTTGAGCACGGCCAGCGCGGCGTTGATGCGCGCGCGCAGGAGCGGACGGTCGCCTTTGTATTTTCCGGCGAGCGCGGAAGCGTCCTTCGGATTGTCCGCGCGCACGCCCTTCCCATAAATATCCGCGCAGAACACAACGTGGCCGCCGCGCGCCAGCATTTCGCCGCGCATTTTTTCGTAATCGGTCAGCCCCTTCCACTGATGCGCGATCAGCACGCCGGAACGCGGGCCGGCGAGCGCGTCATCATAAACCATCAGCCCTTCGCAGACTGTCGTGCCCTCCTGATATTCCACCTTCTCGAAGATCACTTTGGCGTGCAGCGCGGTGGCGCACAAAAAACTCGCGAGCAGAATCATTCCTCTTTTCATGGCGTCGTCGTACGCCACGCGCGCGTTAAATTCAACGCGCGAGTTCGGCCCGCACCACCGACACGAGGCTGGAAATCCTCGTGTTCATGGGAACGATCAGAGGCGGCAAAAAAAATGCCTGCCCGGCCTTCGTCCGTTCGATACGTTCGCGCGCATGGAACTGGCATCGCCCGACGGACATCACCTGCGCGCCGCCGTCGGCTGGCTGGAACTGGGTAACGCCGCCGAAGCGCTCGCCGAACTGGATCAATTGAGCGCAGCTGCCAAGGCCCACGCCGACGCGCTGGAAATCCGCTGGCTCGTGCTGGCCGAACAGCGCCAGTGGGACGCCGCGAACGAAGTCGGCCACGCGCTCATCACCGCCGCGCCGGAGCGCGTGTCGAGCTGGCTGCATCATTCGTATGCGCTGCGGCGTACGACCGGCGGCGGATTGCCGGCGGCGTTCAACGCGCTCGCCTCCGTGGCGGAGAAGTTTCCCGCCGAACCGACGCTGACTTACAACCTCGCCTGCTACTCCTGCCAGATGGAGCGCGCCCCGGCGGAGACGCTGGCCTGGCTGCGCCGCGCGCTGGCGTGCGGCGAGCGCAAGGCCATTCTGGCGATGGCGTTGCGAGACCCGGACTTGGAACCGTTGCGCGAGATGATTGCCAAGCTGGCCAAGCCGGCTTAACCGAAACGGACTTGCTGGGAAGGACTTTCCAAAAGAGAACGGGCGCGTTCGTTTGAACGCGCCCGCAACAACAACCCAACACGGGTTCCAAAACCGGCTCGCGCCGGAAAACAATCACGCCTCCGCGTAGGTCTCCAGATGCGCCCGCATCGTGAGGATGGCCTGCGAATGAATCTGGCAGATGCGCGATTCGGTCAGGCCGAAAATTTCCGCGATTTCGCGCAGGCGCATGTCCTCGAAGTAGTAGAGCGCGAGGACCTGGCGCTGCATCTGGGGCAATTCTTGAAGGTGGTCGCCGAGGATTTCAGACATTTCGTTGCGGGCCACGCCGTCGAGCGGGTTCTCCTGCTTCGCGTCGGCGAAGGCTTCGTACTGCGAGGGCGAGTTGTCGCCTTCATCACCGAGCGCGGCGTCGAGGCAGACGAACGTGGCGGGGCGGATTTCTTCGAGGAGCTGCTGGTAATCGTTGAGGGAAATTTGCAGGGCGTTGGCGACTTCGATCTCGGTCGGCACGCGGCGTTTTTTCTGTTCGAGGACTTTGATGGCTTCCTGAACTTTCTTCGCCTTGCTGTGGATGGAGCGCGGCACCCAGTCCATGCGGCGGAGTTCGTCATACACGGCGCCGCGGATGCGGACGCGGGCGTAGGTCTCGAAGGTCGAGCCGAGCTTCGCGTTGTAATGGCGAATCGCATCGAGCAGGCCGACGAGTCCGGCGCTGTAAAGGTCTTCCGCGTCCACATGCGAGGGCAGCGACATCTGGAGGCGGCCGACGACGGTCTTCACGAGCGGAAGGAACTGCTCGACGAGGCCGGCTTCGGACTGTTCGCGGGTGGCTTTGCGGGCGTAGCTTTTCCAGAGGACGGCTTCGCGGGCCTGGCGTTCGGATTTTTTTTCGTCACGGACTTGGAGGTTGAGGATCATAGGAGCGAGCGTTTTTTGGTTTTGTTGTTTCAGCCACGCACCCGCATGAGCGGCGCGGGACTTCATCCCGGAACCGTCAGCACTGTTTGAGTTTAATTGCGTTTGCATAGCCGGACGGGCTTTAGCAGCGGCCTTGCCAACATGGATCAGCAGGCAGGAGAAGCACGGAATGCCCCTGTAGGAATTCAAGAAATCAAGGAACTGTGCCGCTAGGATTTGTTGAACACCTTCCACTGTCCCGTTCCCTTGTCCTGTTGTGTCCCGGGCTGTCCCGGTCCATGACAGTTTTTGCCGGGCGTGGGCGCGCGGCGGAAATTCTTGCGGGTCTTCGGGAACGAAAGGAGCGCGGCGCAGGAATACGCGCAGCTTCTTCTCACCAAAGCCAAGCCAATCTATGCGGAGCGACGGACCGGCGGGACGCAACGACGACGATCAGAACAGCGACTTGCCGATGATTTGCTCGCGGGGCACGGGGCCGAGCTTGGACATGGTGCGGTTATCGCCCATGACGTAGTAGTCGTTCGCGCCAAGCTGCACCGGGGCGAGTTTCCACAGCAGCGGTTTCACCGGATACGGCTCTTTCAACGGACGCCCGTTCACGACTACCGTGTCGCGCTGGAACTCAATTCGCTCGCCGGGCAGGCCGACGATGCGCTTGAGATAAAACTCGTGCCCGACGCGCAAGCCCACCACGTCACCGCGTTGCGGACTGTTCGAGAAATAGGCGAGCCGGTTGATGACCGCAGCCTGGCCGTCGTCGTAGTTCGGAGCCATGCTTTCGCCGGAAATTCTCACCGGCCACAAAAACCAGTGCGTGAAGGCGTAGATGAAGGCGCACAGGCCCAGCGCCGTGCAGAGAACTCTCCGGCGCACGCGCCGGCGGGGCAAAGACACCAGGACCGGGCGGGCCTCCGCAGGCAAAATTTTCTCGCACGACGCCGGTGGAGCGACCGGAGCAGGGGCAGAACTGACTTCCAAAACCATGCTTCATGTTTCGGCATCGGCGGGTAAATTCTTCAGTGAAGTTTGCGACGATACTCCCGGGCGCGCGCCGTCACCCGAGAATCTGTCGCGCCGACTCGCGCACCTTTTCCACCAGTTCCTTCGGCGAAACCGCCTGCGCATGGCCGCCCCAGCTCAAGACCCAGCGCTGCACTTCATCCAGGCTCGACAACTTCATGCGCAGCTCCGCGCCGCCGTCCTTCAGCTCGCGCAGCTCCTGCGAGGGATGCCACTTCTTCTCGCGGATGTAACCTGCGCCGAAAGCATCAAAGCGAATCATGACGTTGAACTCTCCCTGACCGCTGAACACACCGAAGCTGTTGTGCAGACGTTTCTCCAACGAGAACTTCGCCGGCCGTGGAAAAGTCTTACCCGTCGCCGTCACGTCGCTCATGCGCGCGGGGACGAAGGTGCGGATGTCCTTCCGCGCGTGATCGAAGGCGAAGAGAAACCATTCGCCGTTGATGTTCGCCAGATGATACGGGTCCACGACGCGCGCCTCGGGCTTGCCCTGACCGGGCTTGCGATAATGGAACTGGATTTGTTTCCGCGCCGCCGTCGCCTTCGCCAGTGCGTCGAAGATTTCCAGGTTCAAAATCGGCTCCGCGCTGGTGCGGAAGGAAATCGTCTGGTCCCACTCCGCGATGTTGAACGAGACCGTGTCCGGCAACTGCGCCGCCATTTTCTTGAGCGCGCTGACCAGCGGCTTCTCGAAGTTCGTGCCGCGATACTGCTCCAGCGCCTTTTCCGCGATGAGCAGCGCGACCAGTTCGCCCTCGGTGATTTGCAGCGTGGGAAAGGCGCTGACCGACTCCGTGTAGTGATAACCATACCGGCTCGCGTCGTAGGCCAGCGGCAGATTCATCCGGTCGCGCATGAACTCGATGTCGCGCCAGATGGACTTCACGCTCACTTCCATTTCACGCGCCAGCTTGGTGGCGTTCGGATAACTGCCCGAGGAAATCTCCTGGTGGATGCGCATCATGCGCTCCAGCGGCGGACGGGACTTGGGGTGCAGGACGCTCATGTCGCGGGAGGAATTGCCACAGACGACGCCGCGCGCACAGAGAAAAACTTTTCGACGCCCCTGGGATAAAGCGACCGCTTTTTCCAGCCGCCAAAAACGCGTGGCCACCGTCGGGACTTCCATGTCACCAAAACGGAGCACGGCCTTGGCCCGCTGCGCACTCGCACGGTGGGGCGGCAGGAACGCCGCGCTCCAGCCCAGAAATCTTGTTTGACTGCCCCCGCCCTTCCCCGCCTAACTTTCCGCCCTTAAAAAATTATGAGCGACCCGGCACAAGTGTTGAGAGACTTCAAACCCGCGAAGGAATTTTTCGTCGGCATCGATTCGGACGGCTGTATTTTCGACAGCATGGAAATCAAGCACAAGGAGTGCTTCACGCCCATGTTCATCAAGCACTTCGGCCTGCAGGCCGTGAGCAAATACGCGCGCGAGTGCTGGGACTTTGTGAACCTCTACTCGAAGACGCGCGGCGCGAACCGCTTCCCCGCGCTCGTCCGCGCACTCGAGCTCTTGCGCGAACGCCCGCAAGTGAAAGCGCGCGGCGTGCAAGTGCCGGACAGCGCCGCCGTGCAGGAATGGATCGCCCGCGAGACCAAGCTCGGCAACGCCACGCTCGCCGCCGAAGTGAAGAACGGAAACAAGAGCCTCGAACAGACCAAGCGCTGGTCCGACGCCGTGAACGAGCAGGTCGCGGACATCGTCCACGGCGTGCCGCCCTTCCCGCTCGTCGTCGAGTGCCTGAAGAAGATCAACGCACAGGCCGACGCCATGTGCATTTCACAAACGCCCGTCGATGCGCTCCAGCGCGAGTGGTCCGCGTCGAACATCGAGGGCTATGTGAAAATCATCGCCGGTCAGGAGATGGGCACAAAGACCGAACATTTGAAATTCGCGGCCAAGGACAAATACGCTCCGACGAAGATTCTGATGATTGGCGACGCGCCCGGAGATTTCAAAGCCGCCAAGGGCAACGGCGCGCTGTTCTTCCCCATCAATCCCGGCAAGGAAGAAGCGTCCTGGCAGCGCCTGCACGATGAAGCGCTGGACAAGTTTTTCAACGGCACCTACGCGGGCGAGTACGAGGACCAACTGGTCAAGGAATTCGACGCCTGTCTGCCGGAGCATCCGCACTGGTGAACTGATTGCCTGGGTTCTTTTGCGAGCGCGACGCATTCGTCGTGCTCTTTTTTTGCGCCGGCAACATTTACCTTCGCTTAACAATTCTCTGCGTTCTTGAAACGGAAGCTTTACGTCGCACCCGTCTTATGTGGTGAAGGCAACCAACACGGTGGCCACGAAGAAAGAAAAGATTATGAAGAACATGACCGCACTTTTGATGGCGCTGGGGCTTGCGTTGCCAGCGATGACTTTCGCCCAGGACGCCGAGAAGCCGCGCCAGCCGCGGGGCGAGCGCCCGGCCCAACGCGAAGGTGCGCCCGGCGAAGCCGACCGTCCCGGACAAAATCGCGACGGCGCTCCCGGCGCTCCCAGCGGCGCGCGCGGGCAGATGGTGGCCCCGCTCTTCGCCGCGCTGGACGTGAACAAGGACGGCGTGCTCGACGCCGACGAAATCAAGAACGCCGCCGCCGCGCTCGCCAAGCTAGACAAGGACGGTGATGGGAAAATCAGCCAGGAAGAATTGCGTCCCGCGCGCGGCGCGGGCGACCGCCCGAACCTCGGCGAAGACGGGCGCGAAGGACAGGGTCCGCGTGGCCAACGTGGTCCCGGCGGCGAAGGCCAGCGCCCGGCGCGGCGCGATACCGCGCCGCCGCCGCAGTGAGCCGATGGCACGTCCCAGTCGGGACAAAGACAGGAACACGAGACTGGAAAGTCTCGCCACCTGCCGACACGAATGTCGGCGTTACGATGTAACGCCGACTTTCCAGTCGGCAGGTCGGGAGGTTTTCCAACCTCCCGTTCCAATCCGGTTCGCGCGGCTCAATCCACGTAGATAAACTCGTTCAAGTTCAGCAGCGCGCGGCACAACTCGGCGAGGCTGCGCTGGCGGGCCAGTTCCGTGCAGGCGCGCTGTTCCTCCTTGTCAGGCGCGCGTTGCAGCGCGAGGGCGAAGGCGCGGTCCACCTGTTTCGTAAGATCATCTGCCGCCTCACGCTGAACGCGGCTCGCGAGCGCGCGGGACGCCTCAATGGTGAGCGTGCTGTTCAGCAGCGAGAGCGCCTGCGGGGCGACAATGGATTCGTTGCGGCGCGCGCAAGAGACGGAATTCTCCGGCAAATCAAACGTCTCCATAAACGGCACGCGCACCGTGCGTTTCTGAATCAGGAAGACGCTCCGCACATTCTGGTTCGTCTTCGGCGAAGGATACCAGCCCTTCGTCTTCGTCTCGTTGTCGTCGAGGAACGCGGGGTTGGCCTGCAAAATTTCCGGCGGCAAATCCGGCCAGACGGGCGGACCGGCGGTGTGCTCCAGCTTGAGCAGGCCGGAGACGGCCAGCAGCGCGTCGCGCAGTTGTTCCGCACTGAGGCGGCGGATAGTCTGGCGGGAGTAGTAATCAGTCATCAGTGAATCAGTAATCGGTGCGGCGGCGTGACCCGCCTCCACTGACTTACTGAGCACTGAATCACTGATGACTGATCCCCGCCGGTAGGCCGCACTCGTCACGATAAGCCGGTGCAACTTCTTCACGCTCCAGCCGCCACGCACAAACTCCCCCGCCAGCCAGTCGAGCAGTTCAGGATGCGTCGGCTTCGCGCCCGCGAGGCCAAAGTCGTTCGCCGTCGCGACCAGGCCGCTGCCGAAATGCTGCTGCCACGCGCGGTTCACGAACACGCGCGCGGTCAGCGGGTGGTTCGTGGACGCAATCCAGTCCGCCAGCGTCAGCCGGCGGCCCGTCGTCTTGGCGTTGCGCGCCTTCTTGATTTCCGCCGGATTGGGATCGAGCGCGGAAAGAAATCCGGGCACGACCGCCTCGCGTGGGTCTTTGTAGTTGCCCTGGAATAAAACTTTCGTGCCGGGAATTTTTTCCGAGTTGTCCGTCATCAACAGCGCGAGGGTGAAAGCGCGCCGCTCCTGCTTCAGCGCCTCAATCTGCTTCGTCAGAGACTCGTGCTGCTTCTTCTGATCCTCGGTCAGCGCGGCCTGCACTTCCTTGTCCTTCGGCTCCACCTTCTTTTCCAGCGCGGCGACTTTGTCCTTCAAGTCGTTGGTGCGTTGCGCCTTGGGCAATTCCAGCAGCGCGCGCTCTTCATCTTTGAGCTTGGTAATTTTCTCCTCGCGCAATTTCTTCTTCACGCTGGCAAGCAGCTGGTCGCGGCCGGCGGTGAAGGGCTGGAGCTTTTCATCCAGCGTCTTGTTCTGCGTGCGAATCGCCTCCTGCTCGGGTGCGACATCAATGGGCACATCATCCGCAAACTTCACCGGCTCGAAGAAGGCGCGCATCCGGTAATGGTCGGCGTGCGAAAGCGGATCGTATTTGTGATCGTGACAGCGATTGCACGACAAGGTCATGGCGAGAAAAGCGCTGGCGGTCGTCTCGGTGAGATCGGCCAGCAGCTCGGCGCGGCTGCGATCTTGTTCGTTGAAGGCTCCGGCGGAATTGTCCTGCGGGCCGAGGCGCAGGTAGCCGGTGGCGATGAGCGCGTCCTGCTCCGCCTCGTTCTTCGGCGCGCCTTCGAGCAGTTCATCGCCCGCCAGTTGCTCACGGATGAACTGGTCGAACGGCTTGTCCGCATTGAACGCGCGGATGACGTAATCGCGGAAGCGCCACGCTTTGGGGCGGAACTCATCCCAGTCGAAGCCGTTGCTGTCGCTGTAGCGAATCACGTCCAGCCAGAGCCGCGCCTGATGCTCGCCGTAGCGGGGCGAGGCGAGGAGTTTGTCCACGAGCCGCTCGTAAGCATCGCGGCGCAAGTCCCGGATAAACTCGCCCACATCCTCCGGTGTCGGCGGCAGTCCAGTCAGATCAAAGTAGAGCCGCCGAGCCAGCGTGCGTTTGTCAGCCTCGGGTGCAGGCGTGAGTTTCTTCTCCGCGAGTTTGGCGTGGACGAATTGATCGATGGGGTGGCGGGGAGAGTGATCAGTCATCAGTGAATCAGTGTTCAGTGGTCGCCCTGCCCCGCCCTTCGCTCCACTGAGTACTGTCTTACTGATTACCTTTTTCCCTACCGGCGGCTCCACAGGCTGCACTGGTTTGAGTGACCACAAGTCCAGCCGCTGTCCGCCGAAAATCTTCACGATGGGATTGCGCGGGTCATTCCACGCGTCACCGAGACGTTCGCCGGGTTTCAAAGGCGCGGCGGAAACATCATTCGTCGGCGCGGCGGGCCACGGTGCGCCGTCGGCAATCCAGCGGCGCAACACCGCGATGTCGTTGGTGGTGAGCTTTTCCTTGGGCGGCATTTCCAAGTCGGACTTCACGTGCATCACCGCCTGGAGCAGCAGACTGTCGGAAGGTTTGCCGGGAATGACGGCCGGGCCGTTGTCGCCGCCTTTCAAAGTGGCCGCGCGCGAATCGAGACGCAGCGCGCCCTTCACTTTGTCAGGCCCGTGGCAACTGATGCACCGCGAGTCGAGCAGCGGCTTGACCTTGTCGTGGAAGTGCTGGTCCGCCGCCTCATCCGCGCGCAACAAGCCCGCGCCGGCCAAGACCAGCGCGCCGAGAAATGAGCGGACGGGGAACATGCGGAAATGATTACGCCGTGACCGCGCCAGGCGCAATCACGGCGTAGGGCACGTATGCAAAAGCCTTGGGCTAGACAATCCCCAACTCGCCAATGATTGGCGTAGTCCCGACCAGACCGCCGTTGAGCAGGCGCTCGGTGGACTCGTTCGCGTAGGCGGGAATGATGCGGTTCAACTGGCTCTGCGTCGCACCGAGGTGGTCGCGGATGACTTCGCCGAGCACGCTGCGGTAATCAATGGTGCGGCGCAGGTAGCCGACGTTGGTGTCGGCGGAATAGAGCGCGCCGGTTTTCAATCCGTTGCCGATGGCCCAGTTCGGAGCGCCGCCGAGCTTGGGATTGGGGTTCACGTCGCAGCCATAGACGCCGCCGTTCACGCCGCCGCCGCCGATGTACATCACGCTGGCCTCGGCGTGGTCGGTACCCATCGAGTCGTTCTCCTCGGAGGTGCGACCGAACTCGGACATGGTCACGATGATGGTGTCGTTCCACAAATTGCGGCCCTGAATGTTGTAGGCCGGGTTGCTGAAGAACCGCCAGAGCGCGTGATAAGTCCAGGCCAGCCGCCGCAACAAATTGGCGTGCCCGCCAAGATGCGGACTGCCCGCCGTGACCTGTCCGGTGTGCGTGTCGAAGCCGTCGAGCTGCGTGCCGCAAATCACCGCGTCCGTGTTCGCGAGAATCTGCGCGCATGACTTGATGTTTTGCATCAAACCGTAGGCGCCGCTGCCGAGACCGCGCTGGTCGGAGGCAGCGTTGATCGGGAAGAGCGAAGTCGTGCCGTTCGTGTCGAAGAAGGCGTTCGAGGCAAAGAGCGGGTCTTGGAACAAATCGAGCGTGTCGCGGAACTGCGTGCCGAGCGTATGGACCAGCGGGCGGTTGTCCTTCTTCGGATAGGGCTGGGTGTTCGCGGCGTCCAGCGCGTTCAGCATCTTCACGCGGTCGGTGTTGGTGGAACCGGACGCGCTATGCACGCCCAGCGTGTTGTAGCGCGCGATGGAACTGAGGTTCGTCATCGGCTGCTCGCCGCGCATGGAGGCGGGCATGTTCGATTGAATCGAAACGCCGGAGAGCGCGTGGGTCTGGTTCCAGCCGGACTCGATGATGGTGCGATACCAGATGCCGTCGGTGACGTTGCGGTTCGCAGTCGTGCCGTCGGTGCCTTTCTCCCAGTACTGTTCGGAGTCAAAGTGCGAGCGCGAGAGGCTGCGGTAGCCGGCGCGATGCACCAGTGCGAGGTCGCCCGCGTTGTAGAGCGGCACGAGGTCGGCCATCGCGGGATTGAGTCCGGCGAAACCGTTGTTCAACGAGAGCGCCGCGCCCGGTGCTCCGACATCCACGCCGAGCACGCTGCCCGGGCCGCCGGTGTTCAGATAAAAATTATCGCCCGTCGGATGCTTCGGAATGCCGATGCCGGGGCGCGTGCCGAGATAGCTCGGGTCCAAGATGGGCAGGATGTTGTTCACGCCGTCGTTGCCGCCGCGGAGGAAGATGAAGAGCAATTTTTTCCCGTTCACGCCCACCGCGCCTTCGGCGAGGACGCGGCGGAGAAAGGGCGGAAGCGTCGTGAGCGAGGCCAGGCCGAGACCGATGGCGGCGCGACCGGCGTTGCTGAGGAACGAACGGCGGGTGATGATGTTGGGCATAATGTTTCTCCAGTTAAATTATTGTTCCTGAAAGCGCGGCAGGCACATGAGGAATCCGACCATGCTGCGCACGCGGCCATCGTAGGCCGTGCCAGACAGTCCGCTGAACGGCGAACTGCCGGTGCCGGCCTCATTCGTGTCCAAGTAATTGATCGCGGCCTCGCGGTCGCGGCCGAGATTGGCCGCGCCTTCGCCTGGGTAGAGCAGGCCGAGGAAGAAGTCCGTGACGGCGGCGGCGTTGTTCCAACTCGCGCCGGGCAGTTTCGCGCGCAGCAGCGTCACGGGGTCAGAAGTGTTGCGGGAACCAGCACTGCCGTAGTCGCTGGTCTTGAGCGAATTATTGTTCGCCATCAGCAGGTGCTGCGCGAATCTCATGCGCTCGCAGAGGTTCGCCGTGTTCATCCAGATGCGTCCGAACTCCGACCAGCCGTCCGGCTCGGGCTTGTTAAACAGGCCCATGCCGCCCATGCGACTGAGCGGGTAAGTGTTCCCGTTTGTGCCGCTGATGCCGTAGCCGTCGCTATCGCACGTCGAGCTGACCCAACTGTTCGTGTCGGTCGAGACTGTGCGCAGCGCGCGCACCGCGCTGACCGCGAACTCCAGCGGCGTCTTCACCTTTTGCTGCGACGCGCCGTGGCTGCGGAAGAGCGCGGAGTTAAAAATCGTCGTGAGCACGCCGCGGATGTTGCCCTTGCGGCCGTCGCCGGCGGGCGTGTTCCAGGCCGTCATGCAGTCTTTGATCAACTGCGCCTCGGGCGAAAGATTCGCCGCCGTGTAGTCGTACTGGCCGTAGTGGAAATCCTCATGCACGAACACGCGGCAGAGTTTCACGCTCAGATATTCCATCGTGTAGGGCAGGTTCGCGAGATGCTGCGCGACCTTGTAGCCCTCGGCCATGCCGTTCGTGCCAGTGGCGAGCGTGTTGCTGAGAATGAGCGAGTAGGAAGTGCCGCCGCCGAACGCCGCCCCGAAGCGCGGGTGAATCACATTGTTCGTGAACAGGTATTTGTGGCCGGTGATGTGGTGCTGGTTGGAGTTGTAGTGCAGCACCCAAAGGCCCGGCGTGTCGGCGAACAGCGCCATGTTGGTCGAGACGCGCGGAATCGGCGCGGCGAAAGGATTGTTCGCCACACTCGCGTCCTTCTTGTCCACGCGCCAGCCGGTCCAGACCTTGGACAGTTCCACAATGTCCTGCTGGTTGTAGCCGTTGTCCGCGCCCATCGTGCCCAGCTCCATGATCTCGCGGGCGTAGTTCTGATTCGGCGCGGCCCGGCCGCTCAGGATGGTGTCGAGATAGATGATCATCGCCTCGCTCTCGATGCTGATCTTGAGCAGGTCATGGAAGTTGCAGTTCGGATTCAGCAGCGCCTGGCGGAAGCGGTTGTGTTCCCGCCAGTGCAAGTCCAAGGCGAGGTTCTCGCGCACGATGTCATTCGTGTACTGCCCCGCGTTGAAGTTGTTGTCGAAGTACTCATCCGTCTTCGAGAACTGCGTGGTGAAATGATTCTGGAAAAATTGCGCGAGCACTTCATTCAACTGCCGCTTGCTGTGAATCGCGCGGAAGACATGCCACGCACGCAAATCATCGAGCCGCGCGGTCGTGTTCGTGAGCCGCTCATACACATGGCTGATGGCGGGCGGCGGCGTGGGCGGCGCGGGCGGCGCGGGCGGAAGCGACGGCAGCGTGGCCGTGCCGACCGTCAGGCTCCCGGACAGACGCAAGGTGAGGACATTCGTGCCGGTGTTCTGCACCGGCAGATACGAGAAGCTCAGGGTATAGCGTTGCGTGGAAGACACCGTGAGATTCGTCGTGAACGGCTGCCAGAGGCCGTTGCCCAGCGTCGTGTTGCCGGCGCTCGCGACGAGACGCAAACATCTGTCACCCGAAGCCGCCAGACCATCCACCGTCGGGCTGTTCGTGATGATCGTGTTGGCCGCGCTGATGGAACTGCCGACGAGCCAGCCGTTGGTGACCGGCTCCGTTTCAAAATCACCGTTCGTGATCATGTTCGTCCCCACGTCCGCGTTGGTGCCGGTGACCAGCGTTATGTTGTCAAGATACACCGTGCCCGCCGCGCTCATGTAGATGCCGAAGTTCGGACCCGTGGCCGTGCCGGTCACGGAGCGGCGGATCCAGTTCGTGAGCGGATTGGGCGGCGTGGGCGGAATGGGCGTGTTCACCAGGCGCGCGTCGGTGTCCATCGTCTCCGGGATCAGCTCGCCCGCCATCTGCTCCGCGATGTAGGCGTCCGCTCCGATGCTGCGAATGCGATCAATGTCGTCCGGCGTCGGGCCGTAGGTCAGGCGGTTCAAGACCGTGGCCATGAACAGGTCGTTGCTGCTCATCGGCACCGCGCCCACTTTGAAAATCTTCATCGCGCTGCCATTCGTGATGATGAACGTCGGCCCGAGAAATCTTCCTGAAGTGGTGTCGGGCGTGAACGGCCCGAGCACCGTGTCCGCGCTCAGGATTTCGTACGACTGCGCGCCGGGATACGGAAAGACGAGGCGCGGCTGGCCGTTCGTGGTCTTGTCGCCGGTGAGGTGCGGCGGCGCGGGAATCATTTCCGCCGCGCGACTGAGCGGAGAAAAGACGGTAAGGCAAAGCAGTGCAGAGCACGCCGCGAGGCGAAATTGGGTTTCGGGCTTCATACGAATTTATTCTGTCTCATGTTCATGCACCTTTGACAACCAACATTCCTGGGGAAGCACCAGAAGGAACCAAACGCCGTCGCACTGGAAATGTGTTCGCAAATGTCGGGCCACCGCGCGCCAGGCGTGTCCCGTTCTGTGCGCGGCGGCTGGAAAAATTCTGAGAAGAAAAATCCGGGGGATAAGAAAGCGCGCGAATAAATCGATTTCAAAGGGCGCAGGCGCTGTGAGGCGGGCGGGGGGCGGCGCGCGGCCACTGCGCGGGGGCGGCGGAAAAAATCCCGCGCGGCAAAACCCACCGGCCAGCGACAAGACACTCGGCGTCCTGACTGTCACAAAATCACTCGCCGACTTTTGCCGCCACAGATCCAGTTCAGAGCCGCTTGATCTGAATGTTCCGCCACGCCGCCGCCGTGTTCCAGGTCGCGAGGCCGAGCGGCGTGCAGGACTCCGTCTCGATGCGCAGGCCGATGACTTTCTCCGCCGTGTCCACGTCCACCACCTGGTCGTCATCAATCCACGCCTGAATTTTTCCCGGCACCACGCGCACGCGCACACGAAACCATTTGTTGTTCGTGAAGTTCAGATACTTCGTCGTCTCGTTCTGCGACGCATCCTCGCTGTTGATGTTCGACAGGCCGACCACGCCCCCGCCCCAACCGCCGACGATAAGCGCGCAATGATCCTTCCCGACGGGAAACGTCAGTCCGCAGAAAAAGTCGCTGCCATCCGTGCGCATCGCCTCCAGCGAGACTTCGTAATTCATGCGCGGCAAGTCGTTCGTGTTCGTGAGCGTGATGCCCGTCATATGACCGAGACCGACGCGCACCTCGCCATTCGCGACCGTGACCGGCCCGTGTCCGGCGAAGTCGGTGATCTCCCAGCCGGTCAAAGTTTTGCCGTCGAAGATCACCCCTGCAGGCAGCGCGGCGGAAGCCGTTGGTCTGACTGGTGCGGACGCGGGCGGCGTGGCTTTCACAGCGGGAGCGGGTTCCTGGAGCGTGCGGCCGCAACCGGCGGCGAGCAGCAATACGGCCAGGGCCAACGCGCCCGTCGCGCGCCGGCGAATCATGGGAATCATCATGCCGCTGATTGAACCGAACCCAGCGCGCGCGGAAAGACAAATGTTGGAGCCAAGCCGGGGCGGGACTGGGGAGGCGTCCGCCGGCCCCGCTCCGCCGCAGTTTGCCAACGTCACCCGTTCCGTTACGCTCCGCGCCGTGACCAATCCGCGCTACCAACCGTTGCTCGCCGCCGCCGTCATTCTCGTGACGGCGTGGGCGCTCGCGTGGGTGGGAATGCGCGTGGCCGACCATTACAAGATGACGGCGGAGAAAATGGTCGCCGCCGTCCACGCGACGAATCTGGAAAAGCTGAACGCGGAGGCACGGGCGAAACGCCTGCGCGAACTGGGCGACAAGTTGAATCAACTCACGCCGGACGAGCGCCGTCACGCCCGCGCGGACCAAGAGTGGAACCGCTTGTGGCAGCAGATGACGGATGCGGAAAAGAGCGCGTTTGTTGAACGCACCATGCCGTCCGGCGTGAAGCAGATGATTTCCTCCTTCGAGAAGCTGCCCGAGGACAAACGCCGCTACGCCGTGACCAACGCCATCGCCCAGATGCGCGCGCAACGTGAGAGCGGCGAGTTGCCGCCCGAGGACGGACGCGAGCGAGAGCCGGTGGACGAGGCGTTGCAGGCGAAGATGATCAACACTGGTTTGAAAACTTTTTACTCGGAAAGTTCAGCACAGACGAAGGCCGAGGTCGCGCCCCTGCTCGAAGAGATGCAGCGCATGATGCAGAACGGACGGTTGTTTCGGAGATGAGAGGGATGTCCAAAGTCCAAGGTCCAAGGTCCAAGGTCGCTGCGGCGTTCACGCTGATCGAACTGCTCGTGGTCATCGCCATCATCGCGATTCTGGCGGCGCTGCTGCTGCCGGTCATTGCGAAGTCCAAGGAGCAGGGTCGTTCGGCGGCGTGTCTCTCGAACCTCCGGCAGGTTGGCGTGGCGCTGCAACTTTACGCGCAGGACCATGACAACAAAGTGCCGACACTGTTCGATGTCGCGGCGGGCGTGCCGCCGACCAACGATCTGACGCGCATGGAATTGGTGCTCTCAAATTATCTCGGCAACGTGCGCGTGCTGCTCTGCCCGTCGGACAAGAATGACTTGTTTGCGCAGACCGGTTCGAGCTACGCGTGGAACAGCCTCGTGAACGGGCAGGACGCGGATCGTTTCGTCGTCTTCCTCCTGAACTTTGATCCGCACAACATTCCGCTGGCCTTCGACAAGGAGGCGTTTCATTCCACCGTCGGCACCGGGCGTGGCGTGAATTATCTCTACGCCGACGGGCACCTCAAAAACCTGCTGGCCATTGAGGGTACCCGGTGAGCGCGCTCATTGAACTGCGTTCACTCCGCAAAGTCTTCGGCCAGCGCGCCGCCGTCGAGTCGCTCGATCTGGTCGTGCCACGCGGAGAAATCTTCGGACTGCTCGGCCACAACGGCGCGGGCAAGAGCACGACCATCGGCATGATGCTCGGGCAAGTCTGGCCCACCAGCGGCGAGGCGCGTGTGTGCGGCCACGACGTGACGCGTGAGCGCGGTCAGGCATTGGCACGGGTCGGCGCGATTTTCGAGACGCCGGTCTTTTATGATTACCTGAGCGGCTACCGGAACCTGGAAGTGCTGGCGCAATTCTCCGCGCCGGTGTCGCGCGCGCGTCTGCTCGAAGTCCTCGAATGGGTCGGCCTGACCGGGCGCGAGCAATCCAAAGTCAAAACCTACTCGCACGGCATGAGGACACGCCTCGCGCTCGCGCAGGCGCTGCTGCCGAATCCCGAACTGCTGATTCTCGACGAGCCGAGCGACGGTCTTGATCCGGAAGGCATCCACGAGATGCGCGCGACGATTCAGCGCCTCAACCGCGAGCTGGGGCTGACGATTCTCTTCTCCTCGCATCTGCTGAACGAGGTGGAGCAACTCTGCACACGCATCGCGGTGTTGCAGCGCGGGCAGAAAGTTTTTGAAGGTGCCATCGCCGACGCCAAACGCGCGCAAAAGCGAGTGCGCTTGCGCGTGAATGCCTTCGACAATGCCGTGCGCCTGCTGACGGATCGCAAGCTGATCGACGGCGCGCACGACGGCTCATTCGTCACGCCAACTGACGGCATCGGCACGGACGAACTCGTGCGCGTGCTGGTGGAAAACAAATTCTCCGTGTTCGAGATCGCGCCGGAGGAGGAGACGCTGGAGGCGTTTTACCTGTCGCTGGTTCACGGAGCGAAAAGCTGATGAACACCACGAGCGCAATTCCCACGCAACGCTTGGCTCCGCCCATCGCCCGGCGCGCGGACTTTCCAGTCCGCAGCAAG
>JANOAY010000527.1:0-3491 GCA_031411375.1 Pedosphaera sp.
TGATGAGCAACAGCGGAATGAAGGTGAGGATGCGCCGAAGGAAATACATGGCTCAGTCGCGTTCGACGTTTGCTCCTCGCGTTTTATCCTTCCGGTAAATCGCCCACACCGGATGCTCGTCGAGCAGGTTGTTGTAAATACCGCCGACCTTCGCCGGGTCGAAGAAGTTCACGCCCATGTAGAAATAGACCGGGATGATCGGCATCTCGTCAGCGATCAAAAGTTTCTCGGCTTCGGCCAGCGTCTTGGCGCGGAGCGTCTTGTCGATCTGGTTGTTGCCTGTCCGCATCAGCTCGTCGTAGCGCGGGCTTTTCCAGCCGGTGCGGTTGTTGCCGTTCTCGCTCATGAACATGTCGAGGAAGGTGTTCGGGTCGTTGTAGTCGCCAATCCAACTGCTGCGGCTCAGGTCGTAGTCCAGCCCGCTCTGCGCGGAGAGATACACCTTCCACTCGGTCTGGCGCAGTTCCATGGTGATGCCCAGTTCGTTCTTCCACATGGACTGCAACTCGACGGCGATCTGCTTGTTCAGTTCGCTGGTGTTGAACAGGTAGTGAAAGGTCGGGAAATTTTTTCCACCGGGAAAACCAGCGTCAGCCAAAAGCTTGCGCGCGCGCTCGGGATCGAAGCCGAGCCCGGTGGGCGCGGTGTAATTCGCCGTGTCCGGCGGCACCAGCGTCTCGGCGGGCAACTCGCCGGCGCGCGTGATGCGCTCGACGATGCGGCGCTTGTCCACGCAAAGCGCGAGCGCCTGGCGCACACGCACGTCGTTGAACGGTTTGCGCGTGGTGTTGAAGCGGACGAACGAATTGCCCAAGTAGGCGAAGACGTTGCAGTCCTTGCGCGTCTTGAGCATGTCCATCAGCTCCGTCGGGATGAGATTCTTGTCCCAGATGATGTCGGCCTGGCCGGTGTCGTAGAGGTTCAGCGCGGTGGCGGCGCGGTCAAGCGGGATGAAATCGACGATCTCGTTGCGGACGTTCGCGGTGTCCCAGTAGCGCGGGTTGCGGCGCACGCGAATTTTTTCGCCAATGCGCCATGAGTCCAGCTTGTAGGGGCCGCTCGTGGGCAACGGCTGCGCGGTGATCCATTTGTCCTGATGCTTCTCGATCCAGTGGCGCGGCACGACGGCCAGTGTGCGGAAAGCGCAGAGGTCGAGGAAGAATGGCGTCGGCCCGATGAGTTCCACGCGCACGGTGTGGCGGTCCACGGCCTGCACCCCAAGCTGCGTGAGGTCTTTGATCTTCCCGGCGGTGATGGCCTCCGCGTTCTTCACGAAGAATAACTGGCCGGCGTAATCGGCAGCGGTCTCGGGATTGGCCACGCGCCGCCACGAATAAACCAAGTCATCCGCTGTCATCGGCTCGCCAGTGGACCACGCGAGATTCGTGCGCAGAAAGAATGTGTAAGTCTTTCCATCCGGCGAAATTTTCCAGCTTTCCGCCAGCGCGGGGATCGGCGTGGCCTTTTCCGGATCGAGCCGGGTCAATCCTTCAAAGAGACAGAAGACCACGCGCCCGTCCGGCTGGCCGGTGACGATGGCGGGGTCGAGCGACTCGGGTTCCGCGCCGTTGAGAATGCGGAGGTCGGCGGGCGGCTCGTTTCTCATGCAGCCGGTGAGCAGTGCGACGAGGAGTGGCAAAACCCAAGTGGTGAAAGTGCTCGCGCTGCCAGCACTCCGCCCGCGCAGAGCGGGCGGTATGATTGGAACAGGCACGTGTTTCCATCCGTTTCCCCCGCGCCGCTCAGCGCGGCGCGACGGCTCGCAGCGCGAACCGTTCCACCAAAAGCGAAGCGCCCTCTTCCTGCGAAAGAGGGCGCTCGCGAAGCTCATCATAACCGCCGGATTACTTGTTGGTGTTCGTCGCGGCGTTGGTCAGGCCGGGCAGACCATCAAATTTCAACGTCGTGCCCGCCGGAGCCGCTGCGGTGTTGGTCGGAGCCGCAGGGAGCGCGGAGGACGACTGGTTCTTGCTCAAATTCTTCTGCAAGGTCGAGCCGCCGCTGCGGGTATTCGCCACGTTGCCGAGCACCGTGAGCAGAATCGCCAGGCCAAAGAAAATGCCCGCCGACCAGCGGGTAATCTTGGTGAGCACGTTGCCGGAACCGGCCCCGAGGAGCGCATCGGTCGCGGCGCCGCCAAAGGCCTGGCCCATGCCGGCCTCTTTCTTCGGCAGTTGCACGAGCACGAGCAGGACGAGGAACAGACAGTCGATCACCATGATCGCCGTCAGCAGGTAGATACTTAACGTCAGCATATTTTTTCCTAAATCGTTTTCTTAAATCGAGTTCTTCACGATGTCCGCAAACGAGCGGACTTCCAAGGCCGCTCCACCGACGAGCGCGCCATCCACGTCGGGAAGGGACATCAACTCGCGGGCGTTGGCCGGCTTGACGCTGCCACCGTATTGAATCCGCACCTTGCGGGCAACGGCTTCGTCAAAGTTTTTCGCCAGTTGCGCGCGGATGAAAGCGTGGGCGTCCTGCGCCTGCTGGGCGGTGGCCGTCTTGCCGGTGCCGATGGCCCAGACGGGTTCGTAGGCCACGACGGTTTCCATCATCTGTTCCTTGGTCAAGCCTTCGAGGCTGCCGCGCACCTGGGTTTCCAAAACTTTTTCCATCCGTCCCGCCTCGCGCTCGGTGAGCGTTTCGCCCACGCAGACAATCGGCTTGAGCGAGGCCGCGTGGGCGGCGCGCGCCTTCTTCGCGATCAATTCATCCGACTCCGCCTGAAACTGGCGGCGTTCGGAGTGGCCGAGGATGACGTAGCGCACGGAAAATTCCTTGAGCATCTGCGCGGCGATTTCGCCGGTGTAGGCACCCATGTTGTTCTCGCTCATGTTCTGCGCGCCGAGAGCAATGTTGCGCGTGGAGAGAATGGCCTTCGAGACTTCGGAGAGCGCGGTGAAGGGCGGGCAGACCACGATGTCCACTTCCTTCACGGCGGCGAGATCGAGGGCCAGACCTTTCAGCAGGTCAAGCGCCTCGGCCACGGTTTTGTTCATCTTCCAGTTGCCGGCGATGATGAGTTTTCGTTCTTTGTCCATCTGGGTGCCTATGAATTGATTTTTGAGAAATGATTACTTGTCGCTCAACGCCGCCACGCCCGGCAGTTCCTTGCCTTCGAGAAATTCTAGGCTCGCGCCGCCGCCGGTGCTCATGAATGTCACCTTGTCGCCGAGGCCGGCCTGGTTGAGCGCCTTCACGCTATCGCCGCCGCCGATAATCGTCTTCGCGCCGTTCTTTTGCGTGGCGTCCACGACGCCGAGCGCGACGGCGTTGGTGCCTTCGGCGAAACGCTTGTCCTCGAACATGCCCATCGGGCCGTTCCACAAAACCGTCTTCGCGCCGCGAATGATCTCCGCGTAACGCTTGGCCGTTTCCGGGCCGACATCGAAGCCTTCCGCGTCATCGGGAATGTCGCCGGTGACCACGCGCGGGTTCGTCAAATCAAAGATCGGCTTGCCCTTCTTGTTCAGCTTGCCGGAGTCCAC
>JANOAY010000528.1:0-2574 GCA_031411375.1 Pedosphaera sp.
GCGAGGAACCGCGCGCACAGCACCGGCACCAGCGTGAGCGCCAGCGCCAGCGAACCCAGCAGCGCGAAGATCACGGTGATGGCCATGGGGCGGAACATTTTTCCCTCCGTGCCGGCCAGCGCGAGGATCGGAAAATAGACCATCGTGATGATGACGACACCGAAGACCATTGGGCGTCCGACTTGCCGGCAGGATTCGAGAATCGTCTCGCGCCGTTCCTCCGCCGTGAGTGCGCGACCCAGCGAGCGTTGCCGCAGGCCGACGAGGCGCACAGCGTTCTCCGCGATCACCACCGCGCCGTCCACGATCAGCCCGAAGTCCACCGCGCCGAGGCTCATCAAATTTCCCGAGACGCCGAAGCGCACCATGCCGGTGATGGCGAAGAGCATGGAGAGCGGAATGGCGGCGGCGACGATGAGCGCCGCGCGCCAGTTCCCCAGCAGCGCGAAGAGCACGGCGATGACCAGCACCGCGCCTTCGAGCAAGCTGTTGCGCACGGTGGCAATGGTGCGGTTGACCAGTTCACTGCGATTGTAGAGTTCCTGGAGGACAAAGCCTGGCGGCAGCTTGGCCTGCACTTCCGCGAGCTTTTCGTGCGCCCGTTGCGCGACGAGGCGGCTGTTCTCGCCCGTGAGCATCAGCAGGTAGGCGACGACGGCTTCCTCGCCATTCACCGTGCCCGCGCCGGTGCGGAAGGCGGAACCGATGGCGACTTCCGCCACGTCTTTCACGAGCAACGGCTGGATGCCCGCGCCAAATTTCACCGGCAACTCCGCGATTTCTTCCAGGTTGCGGACACGCCCGAGCGTGCGGACGGTGACTTGCTCGCCGCCTTTGTTGACCACGCCGCCGCCCGCGTTCTCGGTGTTCTCCCGGATGACTTCGGCGAGTTCGTGAAACGACAGTCCAGCGGCAAACAATTTCTGCGGGTTGGGCTGAATGACGATCTGCTTCTCGTAGCCGCCGGAGGTTTCGATGTCTGCCACGCCCGGCACGGCGCGAAAGGCGGGCTTCACCACGAGGTCATGGAGCGTGCGGAGTTCAAGCAGTTGTTCGCGCCGCGTCGCCGGCCGGTTGGTGGCGCCGGTCTGGTAGTCGAGCGTGTAGAAATAGATTTCGCCCAGACCGGTGGAAATCGGCCCGAGCCTCGGCTCCACGCCGGACGGCAACTCGCCGCGCACGCTTTGCAAGCGCTCGGCGACCAGTTGCCGCGCGCGAAAAATGTCCGTGCGTTCATCGAAGACGAGGGTGATGTGCGAGAGGCCGAACTTGGAGAGTGAGCGCACTTCCTCCAGCCCCGGCAGCCCGCCCATTTCCATTTCAATCGGGAAGCTGATCTGCCGCTCGATTTCCTCCGGCGAAAGCGCGGGCACGGTGGTGTTGATCTGCACCTGCACGTTCGTGATGTCCGGCACGGCGTCCATCGGCAGTCGCAGCGCCGACCACACGCCCGCCGCGATCAGCGCGAGCGTGCCCATGAGCACAAACACGCGCTGGCGCAGGGAAAACTCAAAGAGACGTGAAAGCATAAAAGTTAAATTTGTGATCTTTGCAGCGGGACACCGGCGCGGATAGCGTCCGCGCACGCATGAGAAAATGGCATCGTTGGATTGGCCTGCCGGCCGGGATTTGTCTGCTGCTCACCGCCTTCACCGGCGTGTGGCTGGAGTGCGAACGCTTCTTTGGCGAGGAGGAGGCGTTGCGTGAGAAGGTCCGCGACCTGACTTCCAAGCACACGGCCAAGGTGCCCGCTTTCGCCATCGAGGAAAAACTTTCCGCCGCCCGCGCCGCCGTGGCGACGAAGTTTCCCGACGCGCCGCTGGACAAGATTCAACTGCAACTCAAGGGCGACGAGCCGACCGCCACGTTTTTTCTCGGCAGCAAGGACGGGCGCAAAGTGGTGGTGAATCTCCTCACGTCCGCCCTCACCAAGGAGGACAGCTATGAGGAAGATTCCCTCATCCTGCGGCTGCACAGCGGCGAGGCGTTGGGCGACGGCGGCATGGTCGTGTTCATGTTCGTCGGCGTGGCGCTCTTTGCCATGATCGTCAGCGGCTTCATCATCTACTGGAAAATGAAACCGAAAAACTCCACGGGCCTGCGCCGCGTCTTCTGGCTGTTCACGCTTACCACCGTGGCTTTCTCCGCCCGCGCGGATTCGCCGTTCTACACGGATGACCCGGAGTTTTCGCCCGGTTGGGAAATTAAGTATGGCTTCACCGCCGAACGCAACTCCGGCGGCAACGTGTGGAGCGCGCCGGTGCTGGATTTGAATTACGCCGTCATCCCGCAAGTGCGCCTCAACCTCACGCTGGCCGGGCGCATCCTTGAACCGCGCACAGGGCCGAGCGTGATGGGCTTCGCGGACACCGAGTTCAAAATCAAGTGGCGCTTCATGGATGCGGACACGAACTCCTGGCTGCCGTCCATCGGCATCGCGCCCAAGGCGTTCTTCCCCACCTCGGACGAGCAGCGCGGTCTGGGCGACGGCGTGTATCGCGCGCAACTGCCGCTGCAATTCGGGAAAACCATCGGCCGCTTCTACAACTGGGGCGAGGTCGGCTACCAAATGGC
>JANOAY010000529.1:0-2925 GCA_031411375.1 Pedosphaera sp.
CCGCGAGCCAGCGGCTCGGCGGCTCAAAGACGGACGAGGAAAAGTGCGGCGCGGAGAACCCCGTGGGACCGACGCGCAATCCAAGTTCCCGCCGGACCACCCAGCGCAGAATTGCCACGCAGACGATGATGGCCGTGACCATCGCGATGAGGAGCACGGCCACGAGGTCGTCAGGACGGGACGGCGCGACTTCCGCAAAAAGTGCGGGGGCGGACAGGAGGCTCGACGCCGGAGTCATGCGGCGGAAGTTACTCCGAGGCGCGGCGGGTTCAAACGCGAAAGCGGCCTTGGCTGAAGATTTTTACGAACTATCGAAATGGCTAAACCACGCCACGAGGCTCGCTTAAATTTTCAGAAAAATTCTCCTCCGATACATCCACACCAGCATCAGCCACATCACGGCGAAGATGAGCGCGCCTTGCACGAAGGGGCGATACGCGCCGAACCACGGCAGCAGCCAAGCGCCCAAGTGCGTCCGCAGCGCGCCGCCGATGAAGCCTTCGCACACATGCGCGATGACGTAGGCCGCGATGGAGTTCACGCCGAGGACGGTGAGCGGCCAGAACCACACGCCCAGCCGCCGGACCTCAACGAGCGCGTAAAACGCGGCGAGGAACAGGAAGCACCAACCGCCGCTGAACAGCACCCACGCGGGCGTCCAGATGCGTTTCACGATGGGGCAGAGGCCGAGCCATTGCAGCGCGAGACCGAGCGTGATTCCGGCGACGCCCGCGATGAGGAATCGGACGAGCTTCTGACGGTGCGTCAGTTCCGCGCGTAGCCAGTTTCCGGCGAGCAGGCCGAGCACCATCGTCGCCAGCGTGGGAATGAAACTGAGCGTGGCGTAGCCGCCGCCATTGAACGTGAACGGCTTTTCGCGCGGGAACAAATTCAGGAACCAGCAGTCGAAGGCCCACGCGAGATTGGAGTTCTTGTCCCAGTGCGCGGCGAAACCGGTCAGGTGATGCGGCCAGTTCGCCGGCACACCCACTGCCGCCCAGTCGAAGTCCGCAGCGGGCAAAGGATACACCGCGAACGCCACCCAGTAGCCCACGACGAGAACCGCGAAGCCCGCCCATTGCGCACGCACGGAACGCAGGCCGAGCAGAAAGAGGAACACGTAGCCGAAGCCAATCTGCGAGAGCGTGTCCTCGAATGTGAAATTCGTCAGCGGACGATCCACGGAGCGCAGCAGCACGCCGAGCGCAGTCAGCGCGAACGCGCGCCACGCTGCGTGGGCGAATAGACTGCCGAACGTCGCTCCTTTCGCGAGCCGCGAGGCGATGGAGAAAGGCAGCGCCACGCCAACGAGAAACGAGAACGACGGCTGAATCATGTCGTGCAGCACGCAGCCGATCCATTCCACATGCTCCTGCTGCCAGTGCAGAAATTTCCAAAACCCACTGTCGGGAAAACTCTTCGCCATGCGCCCGATGGCGAAGACCTCGGCCATCATCAGGAACATGACCAGGCCGCGATAGGCATCAATGGAAACAAGGCGCTGGCTGACGCGCGGCGCTTCGGTGGTCGCTGGTGTGCTCATGCGTTTGGGATGACGCGCAGGCTAAGGTGAACGGGGCAGTTGTCGAGCGGGGATTGGTAGTGGGACAGCCGTCCCGGCTGCCTTCCGTCCTTTGGCCTTGTGCCGGACGACTCATCGATCAGTGCGGCCTCAAAGGGTTTCGCATCGGCGACGCACAGATCTCGCACATCCACGCGAACATTCTTGTAAATCTTGGGGCGGCGACAGCGGCAGACGTACGCGCAGTCATCGCGCATGCGCAGGCTGCGGTGCGTGAACGATTCGGCTACGAGCTCGAGACCGAGATTGGTTTCATCGGCGACTTCTGATCCACGCACTCGCGCTCGTTCGAGAAATGCTTGATCCGAGTTCCACCAACACTGAACTGAGGTAGCGAATGCTGAAAAGCTTGCGAGTGCCCGAGCGACTCTTTGCCATCGCCATGTGGACAGTGTCGGTGGCGTTCGCCGCGTTTCTCGTCGGGCTTGGTGGACGCATCATCGCCGATTTGCCCGGTGTGGAGCAGTCGTTGACGCGCGAACAGTTCATGGATCAGGCAGCGGTGCGCGCGACGAAAATCAAACGCGATTCGCTCAACGTCGCCCAGCGGGACGCGAGCGCTGAACAGGATCGCGCGCGACTCATCGCGGAGTCGACGGACAAGGCCTACAAGTCTGCGCGCACTGAATTTGAAGCGTGGGTTGCCGCGCGCACCGCAACGACGGACCCCAAGCAAGACCCGCAGGTGATTCAACGCACTCGCCTGCTCGACACACTCGGCGCGAGTGCGCGCGCCGCCGAACGCGATGTCGAGGCGCTCGATGCGCGTCTGCTTGCGGTTACGCAGGCGCTGGAAAATGAAACGCTCGTCGAGCAGCAACGACTCGAAGCCGTTGAATCGCAATTCCAGCGCGCGCTCTTTCAGCAGGAGTTGAAAGTGTTCGGCGTGCGGCTGGCACTGACGCTGCCATTGCTGGTTGCTGCTGCGTGGCTCGTCCGTCGCAAGCGAAAGAGCGAGTACTGGCCGCTTGCGCGTGGGTTCGTTCTCTTCGCGCTCTTTGCATTCTTTGTCGAACTCGTGCCGTACCTGCCAAGCTACGGCGGATACGTTCGCTACATCGTCGGCATTGTGCTCACCGCAATCGCGGCGCGTGAAGCAGTGCGCGCGATGAAGCGCTACCTGGCACAGCGCAAAACAGTCGAGCAGCAAACCGAAACGGAACGTCGTCGAGCACTCGGCTTCGAAACCGCGCTCGAACGGATGAAGAACAACGTGTGCCCTGCATGTGAACGTCCGATCGCAGGGGCGCCAGCGTCACCGTCTTCATTCTGCGTTTACTGCGGCCTGCATTTGTACGATGAGTGCAACAACTGCCACGTTCGCAAGAATGCGTTCTTCCAGT
>JANOAY010000530.1:0-1536 GCA_031411375.1 Pedosphaera sp.
AGCGGAGCTTCTCCTCGACGCCGCCGATGGCCTGCAATTCCGCGCGTGGCAGGAAGGTGCCTTGCTGCGCCCATTCCCAGTCCGCGCTTTCCCAGAAGCGGACGAAATTCTGCAACGTCTGCCCGCGCGCGCGCGTGGTGGCAAAGATGCCGTCGCTGTTAAAAAATTCCGTGCCGCCCGCGACGATGTTCCCGGGCTTTTGCTGCCAGGCCTTCGCCACGGCCCAGAGTGCGCCGGGGAGCAGCAGGTCGTCTGAATTGATCCAGTTGAAGATGTCGCCGGTGCAGCGCGCGAGTCCCTTGTTGAGCGCGTGGCTCTGGCCACGATCTTTTTCGCTGACCCAGAACGTGAGACGGCTTTCGTAGCGGCGAATAATCTCCGCGCTGCGGTCCGTGCTGCCGCCGTCCATGACGATGTATTCGAGCTTCGGATAATTCTGCCCGAGGATGGAAAGAATTGTCTCCTCGATGAAGTCCGCCTGATTGAACGACGGCGTGACGATGCTGATGCGCGGCAGTGCGGCCAACTCTTCGGCGGTGAGCACTGGCGTCGGTGCGCCTTCCCACGGCCAACCTTTCTTGAGAGAGGAAGACATCAGTTTTCTCCGCGTTGCAGGACAACGAAAATGTGATCCGGCCAGGTCGCGGTGCCGATGGCGTGAGGGAACATTCTTCGGCCCGTGATTGCCTCGCTCACGCGTCCGGCGAGCAGTTTCAGAAATTGTTTCCACCGTTCGGCCACAAAAAACTTTCCATATGCCTGACGCGAATGACTGAACGTCGCGCTCTGCACCAGCCGCAGTCCCGACTCCTGCGCCGCCCATGCGAACCAGCGCCGGTTACAAAACGAAAGGTGCTGCGGCAGGTAATACCAGTAGCTCAGGCGCGACAGCCGCCACGGCAGCGCGTCGCTGTTGCCGGTGGTAATGATGAGTTTCCCGCCGGGCTTCAGCCAGCGCGCGAGCTTCCGAATGTCCGCGAGCGGATTGGGCAGATGCTCGGCCACGTCCATGAGGTAGATGAAATCAAAGCGCGCGTCCGGCGCAGTGGCGGTGTCGATCGTTTCGCCGAGCAACTGGATGCCACGCTCGGCCATCATCTGACGCGCCTCACGACTCGGCTCGATGCCGAACATCGTCACGGTGCCGGGCAGGCGTTGCAGGAAGTCGCCACGAAAACAGCCGACATCCAGCACGGTCAACGGACCCGCGCCAGCGTTCGTGACTTCCAGCGCGAGATCGAAATCACGACGGCCCACGCTCTCCGGCAAAAGATTCGCGGGCAGTTCCTCGTACCTCTCGCTGGCGTCGTTCGCGCGCGCGGGCTTGTCGAGAACGAGCAGGACCCAGTTCGGCCACTCGAAGAGACCCCCCCCATCTGCGAAGCCGTGCTGGGCAGTGCGCGAGGCCACCGCGCCGAGCGCGCGCGGGTGACGCTCGCCACACGCCGGGCAAGACGGCGACGTGGCGCGTGGAACTTTTTCTTCGGTGGTGATCATGACTCGGATGCCCTGTTCAGCTAATCACCTTCGCTGCGA
>JANOAY010000531.1:0-3003 GCA_031411375.1 Pedosphaera sp.
CCACTGTTCGCTGCCGAGCACGCGCTGGAACTCGCGCACATAGCTGCGGATGTATTTCCGCTGCGGCGCGCGCTGCGGCAAATCCATCGTGGCCTCCTTCGGCTCGACATAGACGAGCGGGAAGCCGCCGGTGTCGAGTCCGGCGCCGAGTTCGTTCGGGCCGAGGCGGTCGAACTTGAGCACGTAGCCGCCGGTGACTTTCGGTTCCTTCACGTCGGTGGCATCGAGCTTGGCGATGCTCACGCGCTGCGGCGCGATTTTGATTTTCTCCTGCAACACGTAGAGGCCGTGGTAGTGCGTCTCACGCAGCCGGCCTGCGCCACGGGAGAGAAACACTTCCACGAAGCGCGTGCGCGGCGAGTAGCGTCCGAGGTCGCGGCTTAACTGGTGGACGAAGGGATTATGAATCAGCACCGGGTCATAACCATTCGGCGCGTAGAGCACCCAGTCCGAATCGGCAGGCAGGCCAAGCAGCGCGTGATCTTTCTCGTCATTGAACTCATCAAGGAACTGCACGGCGAAACTCGGCTGCGGCAAGCCCGCCGAGCTGGAACCGCGCTGACGAAAGCCTGCGCGCGTGGTGAGTGTCGGCGCGTTCGTCAGCGAAGTTTTTCCCTCCACCGGCTCGAAGAGGGAGAGATGCGCGAACCATTCGTTGTCCGAAGTCGGCAGATTTTTTCCGAAGGTGTCGAGCACCAGCACGGGCAGCGGCGAAGTGAAGGTCTGCGCGTTGGTGAACAGTCTGAGATACGCGACGCTAGCGGGCGGACCGGGGAGCAAGCCTTCCTGGTAAGCCCGCGCCCGCAGATGCGCGGTGTTCGTGATGAGCAGCGGCGTGGCATAGACCGGCGAGTTGCTCGTGGGCAGCGTGCCGTCGCGCGTAAAGCGGATGACGGCGTTGCTCGCGCGCGTGGCGAGTTCGAGCGGGAAGTCGGCGGAGAAATTGCCACCGGGTTTGGAGAAGGAAACTTCCGGCGCGAAACCCGCGCCACTGCTGGCGTTCGCCTTGCCGGGCGTGGGTTTGACGAACGCGCCGCGCATCGCCGGCTCGCCGCGCACGCTGCCGAAGGAAGTGCTCGCGGACGATTTCGGGAAGGTGAGTTGCGAAACGATGTTCGTCGCCGGAGTCACCAGCGCGAGAAAGCCGCCGGCCTGCTTGAGCGCAAAGCCCGTGTGGAGATGAAGCAGATCGTTCGTGCGATTTTTTCCCGACGCGAAGACGGTCAGATATTTGTCCGGCAATAGCACCACGTTCGGAAACTTCCAGCGCGTCAGGTTGGTGGCCGCGTCCGTGAGGAACCAGCCGCCGAGACTCACGGGCGAGAAGCTGGCGTTGTGCAGTTCAATCCAGCCGGTGCGCGCGCCGTCCTCGTCCTTCACGCCGCGCGCGCCATCCGCGAACACTTCGGAAATAAACACCGACGTGAACGTGTCCGCCGCCGGGAGCGCAACGGCCAGACCGAGCGCGAAACCCAGTCCGCCGAGAACGCGAAGGAAACGCGCGACGTTCATCGCGGGAAAACGTAGCGGAGTATTTTGGCGCAAGTCCATTGGTTCGGGGCAGGCGGGTGATTTTTTTTGAACCGCAGATTTCAACGACACAGGAATGTGTCTCAACCTGCCGACAGGAATGTCGGCGTTACGTAGCGCCGGCTTTCCAGCCGGCAGGTGGCGAGACTTTCCAGTCTCGCGTTGATAATTCGAGCGCTGGCAGGCCCGGTTTGCTCACTTCACGAATCAGTCCTTTTCCCCGCCGCGCCGTTCGTGTTCCATCGCGCGCATGAGCAAGACGGCATTGATGTTCGCCGGCCAGGGCGCGCAAACAGTCGGCATGGGCCGGGAACTCGCGGAAAATTTTCCAGCGGCGCGCGCGTGGTTTGATCGCGCGAACGCGGCGCTCGGCTACGACCTCGCTTCCATTTGTTTCACCGGCCCGGACGCAGAACTGACCAAGACGGAGAACGCGCAGCCGGGGATTTTCCTCGTGAGCTGGGTCGCGTTCGAGCTGCTCAAGGAGCGCGTGCCCTCGCTGAAATTCGAGGCCGCCGCCGGGCTTTCGCTCGGCGAATTCACCGCCCTCACCGCCGCCGGCGCGATGACCTTCGACGACGCCATCCGCGTGGTGCGCCAGCGTGGGCGTTTCATGCAGGAGGCGTGCGAGGCGACGCAGGGCGGCATGGCCGCGATCATCGGACTCGACGAGGCCGCGACGCGTGAAGTCTGCGCGCAGGCGGGCGTGGAACTGGCGAACCTGAACTGCCCCGGCCAGATCGTCATCTCCGGCGCGGCGGACAAAATGAATGCCGCGTGCGAACTCGCGAAGGCGCGCGGAGCCAAGCGTGCGCTGCCGTTGAATGTCGCGGGCGCGTATCACTCCGCGCTCATGGCCAGCGCGCAGCCCAAACTCGGCGACGCGCTCGGCAAAATTTCCATCACGACTCCGACGGTGCCGGTGATTTCCAATGTCACCGCGCAGCCGCACACCACGCCCGCCGAGATTTCGCAGCGGCTCGTCGAGCAAGTCACGTCGTCCGTGCGCTGGGAGGAGTCCATGCGGATGCTGCTCGCACAAGGGTTCACGCGCTTCATCGAGCTGGGGCCGGGCACGGCGTTGAGCGGTTTCATGAAGCGGATAGATAAAAGCGCGCCGGTGCTGAACGTGACCGACGCCGCGAGTCTCGAAGCCACGGTCAAAGCTCTGACCGCTTGAGCCATGAGCATCCCCGCCCTGCCGCCCGTGCGCCACGAGAAGACGCTGCTCATCCGCCACGAATTCCTGAACCACTACGGCACGCTCTTCGGCGGCAACATGATGCAGTGGGCGGACGACATGGCCTACAACGCCGCCTCGCTCGCCTTCCCCGAGGCGCGCTTCGTCACCAAACTGTTCGGCCAGTTTGATTTCCAATCGCCCGCGCGCTCCGGCGACATCATCAAAATCTTCAGCGAAGTCGAGAGCGTGGGCCGCACCTCCTGCCGCATCAAAGTCTGGGCCGTGAACGC
>JANOAY010000532.1:0-2323 GCA_031411375.1 Pedosphaera sp.
TGCATTGCGTGGACGCGGCCACGGGGAACAGCAACTGGGTTTATGAGTCCGGCAATTATATCAACGGCACGCCGGCGATTTACGACGGCAAGACGGTCTTCGGCGGCTGCGACGCGGTGCTGCACGTCATTGACCTGAAGACGGGAGCGAAGGTGAAGGAAGTGGACGGCGGCGCGTACATTGCCGGTTCGGTGGCCATCGCGGATCGCAAGGCGTACTACGGTCATTACGAGAACGAGTTTTTGTGCGTGGATTTGGAGAAGGGCACGAACTTGTGGACCTTCCGCGACCGCGCTTTCCCGTATTTCTCCTCGGCGGCGGTGACGGGCGACCGTGTGGTCTTCGGCGGACGCGACAAGCGGCTGCACTGCGTCAATCGCGCGGATGGCAAGGAGCTTTGGACGTTGCCCACGCGCGGCAAGGTGGACAGCTCGCCCGCCGTCGCCAGCGACAAAGTCGTGGTCGGCTCGGACGACGGGCGCGTGTATCTCGTGCGCCTGAGCGACGGGCAGGAATTGTGGAGTTACGAAATCGGGCAACCCGTGGGGAGTTCACCCGCCGTGAGTGAGGGCCGGTTCGTCGTCGGGTCGGATGACGGGAGCGTGTATTGTTTTGGAGTGAAGAAGTGAGAGGCGACATCGAGCGATGAAACGAAAAATCCAACTTAGACTGATTTCGGTGAATGGCTTTATTGCGGCCTTCCTGCTGGCTTCTTTCGCCTCGATCTTCGCCGCAGAAACGTCCGTTCCTGCCGCGCCCGCATTTCGCAAGGTGGTGCTCGAAGCGAATTGCGCCAACCCGATGGAACTCGCAGTTCTGCCGGATGGTCGCGTGCTTTTCATCGAACGTTTCGGTGCGGTGAAGATTTGGAAGCCTGACACCAAGACCACGATCGAGGCCGCGCACATGAATGTGCATGGCACGCTCAACGCCATGAACGCGCGCCAGGAGGACAAGGGAAGCTGGGAAGCTGGTCTGCTCGGCGTGGCGCTCGATCCGAACTTCGCCAATAACAACTGGGTCTGGCTTTATTACTCACCCAAGGATGCGAAGGGCAACCAACTCTCTCGCTTCGTTCTTCGTGGCGACACGCTGGATTTGGGCAGCGAGAAAACGGTGTTGCAAGTGGCGGTGCAACGCGAGGTCTGCTGTCACGAGGCCGGCTCGCTGGCCTTTGATGGCGCGGGAAATCTCTTCCTCTCCACCGGTGACAACACCAATCCCTTCGCTTCCGATGGCTACAATCCCACCGACTATCGCACGAACCGTTATCGGTGGGACGCCGCCCGCTCGGCCGGTAATGCGAATGATCTGCGCGGGAAAATTCTCCGCATTCATCCCGAGCCGGATGGCAGCTACACCATTCCCAAGGGCAATCTCTTTCCGCCCGGCACGCCCAACACGCGCCCGGAAATTTTCGTGATGGGCTGCCGCAACCCGTTCCGCATCGCGGTGGATGCCGCGACCGGCACGTTGAGTTGGGGCGATGTCGGCCCGGATGCGCGTGAGGCGAAGGCGGAGCGCGGCCCGGCGGGCTTTGATGAAATCAACCGCACGCACGAGGCGGGAAATTTCGGCTGGCCCTTCGTCATCGCGGACAATAAAGCGTATCGCCAATACGACTTCGCCACCAAGCAGTCCGGCCCCGCGCAGGACGTGCAGAAGCCGTTGAACCATTCGCCGAACAACACCGGCCCGCAGGAGCTGCCGCCCGCGCGGCCTGCGTGGATTTCTTATCCTTACTCAGCCTCGACGCGTTTTCCGCAGACCGGCAACGGCGGACGCACGGCCTGCGCGGGGCCGTTCTACCATTTCAACGCGGCTTTGAAATCCGAGCGCAAACTGCCCGCCGCGTACGACGGCGCGCAGTTCATTTACGAATGGGAGCGCGGCTGGATTCTCGCCGCGCGTGCGGGCGAGAACGGCGGTCTGCCGCGGCTGGAACGCTTCGCGCCCGAGATCAAATTGAAGCGCCCGGTCGAGATGGAACTTGGCCCCGACGGCGCGCTCTACGTCATCGAGTTCGGCACCGCTTGGGAGAATAACAAGGACGCACAGATCGTCCGCATCGAGCCGATGTAAATTAAGCACGCACCATGAGCACCATCACCATCGCCCCCGCGCCGACGCCGACCGCGCCTCCGATGCAGAAGGAGACGACGGCGGGCAGCTACTTCATCTCGAACTATCCGCCGTTCTCGTTTTGGAAGTCCGACTCCATTCCGCAGTTCCAAGAGGCGCTGGAGCGCGCGCCGGAACCGGGTAACGACCTTGGTCTCTACACGCACATTCCCTTCTGCCGGAAGCGCTGCCACTTCTGCTA
>JANOAY010000533.1:0-4546 GCA_031411375.1 Pedosphaera sp.
TTCCAGCCGGCAGGTTGAGACACATTCCAGTGTCGAGTCCCAAAGGGCAGCGCGTTACCGCCGCCGTCCGCCGCCGAAGATCGAGCCGAGCACGCCGCGCACGATTTCGCGTCCCACCGAACTGCCTATCGTCCGCACCGCACTCTTGGTCATCATGGTGGCGAGGGAATCTGCCGGGCGTCCGCGCCCGCGCGCGGGCGCAGGTGAACTGCCGCCGCCGAAGCCGCCAAACAAGGACGCGAGAAAGCCGCCTTTCTTTTCCTCGCCGCCTGCGATGGGCGGCGGCGCGGACTGCGCGTGCGCGCCCTTGAGTTTTTCAAACGCCGACTCGCGATCCATCACGGCTTCGTAAGTTCCAAAGACCAGCGAGTTCTTGATCAACTGCTGCCGCTCCTCCGGCGTGATCGGTCCAATCTTGCTGCGCGGCGGGCAGATGAAGGCGCGTTCCACGATGCTCGGCTGGCCCTTCTCATCCAGCAGCGAGACGAGGGCTTCGCCCACGCCGAGTTCCATCAGCACAGCTTCGGTGTTCAACTTGGGATTCGCGCGGAAGGTTTCCGCCGCCGCCTGCACCGCCTTTTGATCGCGCGGGGTGAAGGCGCGGAGCGCGTGTTGCACGCGGTTGCCAAGCTGGCCGAGGACGTTGTCGGGAATGTCGCGCGGATTTTGCGTCACGAAATAAACGCCCACGCCCTTCGAGCGCACGAGACGGATGACCTGCTCGATCTTTTCCAGCAGCGCAGGCGGGATGTCACTGAACAGCAGGTGCGCCTCGTCGAAGAAAAACACCAGCTTCGGCTTCGGCAAATCACCGACCTCGGGAAAGCGCTCGAACAGCTCAGACAAAATCCAGAGCAGCATCGTGGCATAGACTTTCGGCGACTGCATGAGCTTGTCCGCCGTCAGGATGTTGATCACGCCGCGCCCGGAAGAATCCGTTTGCAGGAAGTCATCGAGGTTCAGCGCCGGCTCGCCGAAAAATTTGTCCGCGCCTTGCGATTCGAGCGCGAGCAAGTTGCGTTGGATGGCTCCGATGCTGGCGGCGGAGATATTGCCGTACTGCGTGGTGAACTGGGCGGCGTTGTCGCCGACGTATTGCAGCATGGCGCGCAAATCCTTCGTGTCGAGCAGCAGCAGGCCGTTCTCGTCGGCGATGCGGAAGACGAGGTTCAGCACGCCAGCCTGCGTATCGTTGAGTTGCAACAACCGCGCAAGCAGCACCGGCCCCATCTCGCTGATCGTCGAGCGCACCGGATGACCGCCCGCGCCGAAGACATCCCAAAACGCCACAGGGCAGCCGCCGAAGGTGAAGCCGTCGAGCTGCAACTGCTTGATGCGCTCGTTGATTTTCGGACTGAGCGCGCCGGGCTGGCTGAGGCCGGAGAGGTCACCCTTCACGTCGGCCATGAAGACGGGGACGCCCAGCGCGCTGAACTGCTCGGCCAGCACTTGCAGCGTCACGGTCTTGCCCGTGCCGGTCGCGCCGGCGATGAGGCCGTGGCGGTTGGCCATCTGCGGGAGCAGGAAAATTTCGGCACCGGCTTTGGCGATGCGGATGGGTTCGGGCGCGTTCATAATTTTTTCTTCGTGGCGCTTTTCTGTCCGCTGGCGCGCAGGCTGGCAAGCTGAGACTGCGCGTTCCAGCCGCACGGAGCCTTCACGCCCTGGCTGCTCCACGGCGTGCCGCGCCGTTTCCACATCAACTTCCGCCGGGTCACAACCTTCAGGAAATGGAACCGGAGGAGGCCTCATGCCGTGTTCCAGACAGCAACGGTGTCCATGCGCCGTTGCACCCCGCCCGCTCATTTCAACGTGGACAGAAACTCGATCAGATTTCTGATGTCCGACTTCGAGAGAATGTTTCCTTGCTCCTCCGGCATCGCGGACAGTCCACGGTCGCGCGTTTTCACATCCGCCTTCTTCACCGTGAGCAAGCCATCCTCCGGCGAGTTGATGACCAGCTCCGCGTCAGTCTCGGACTTCAGCATTCCGGCGTAGCTAGTGCCGTTCTTCAACGTGACCAGCACGGACTCGAAACCGGGCGCGATCTGTTTGTTCGGGAGGAGGATGGATTCGAGAATGTATTCGCGCGTCTGCCTCGCGCCGAGTCCGGCCATCTCCGGTCCCACTTCGCCGCCTTCGCCATTGATCTTGTGGCAGCGGAAACATGCCGCGTCCTGCCGCTCGATGAAGGTCTTCTTTCCTTCGTCCGCGTTGCCGCCGTAAAGGCACTCGCGCCATTTCGCCAGCGCGTCCTTCGCGTCGCGCGCGGATTCGAACTTCGCGAGCTTCTCTTTCGTAGCCGCCGAGGTGACGAGGCTCTGACTTTTCCCGACCGCTTCCAGCACATCGAGTTGCAACTCCTTCGCAACCTGGCCCGCCACGAGTTTGTCGAGCCACACGCTGAGGAGTTTCGCCGCGCCCGCATCATCCGTCGCTGCGAACGCGGCGAGTGCGTTTTGCTTTTCGGCGAGCGAACCGTTGTCCAAAGATTTGGAGAGCCGGGCGAATTCTTCCGAACTCATGGACGGCGCGGCCACTTCTTCCTGCTTCGCCGCGAGGGCGGCGGTGGTTTTCTTCAACGCCAGTTGCAGGGCGGGGGACGCGTTGGTCTCGAACCGGTCGCGAAAGGATTCCAGTTCGCGAGCCGCCACCGCGCCGTCGCGCGAGGGCAGGGGACGCCACAGTCCCACGATGCGGTCGCGTCCCGGCGGCTTCGGCCACAGCGCCAGCAGTTCCAGTGCTTCCACACGCAGTGCTTCCGGGGCCATGTTGTTCGCTGCGAACATGGCGAGCGCCTGGGCATTTTGTTTTTCACCAAGGCGGAAGTTGGCGTTCAAGGCGCGGCGCAGCAGCGGCGTGGAGGCTTGCATCGTCGCCGTGTCGTGAGACTCCGCGCGCCAGAGCGCGACCGGCAGCATCTGTGAAAGCGCGAAGTTCGCGGCGGGAATCGGCGCATCGTGGATGGCGCGCGCGGCTTCCAAAACGATTTGCGGATCGGAGTCGTTCAGGAACTGCGCGATCTCGGGACGCTGCAAGCGGCGCAGCGCGAGGCAAACGCCCAGACGCACGGCGGGTGTTTCATTCTCTGCCAATCGAAGCATGGCTGGGACATCGCCCACGCGTGCAAGTAGCAGCACGGTGGCATGACGGAGATAGGCATCTTGGTTCTTGCCCTCTCGAAGAATCTGGATGAGCAACGGAGCTGTTTCGCTGAAGGTACTTTTGGAATCTAAGGAACGGGTCACGATCATGCTTCGGCTCATTCCCTGAAGCGCGAGCAATTGAACCTGTGGATCATTGTCTTTCAATAGGGCTACCGAACTGGTGCCCGGAACTATTTTTGCCAAAGCCATGCCAGCGTGCGGGCGCAACAATTTGTCTGTGTCAGAATACTCACCCCGCTGATTGCGAAAAATACTTTGCAGACGCGTCCGCGCCGTCAGCACTTTCAATCGAAGCAGACGGTTTGTGGATTTCCGCGCGTTATTCCCAAGCTCGCCCCAAGCCCAAATGGAATGCAGACGTGCGGTGAAATTAGTCTTTTCTTGAAACGGAATGTTGAGCGCATCAAAGGCGACTGGGTTTGTCATGCTGCGTTCCACCAACTCCCACTGCGCCTCCAGCCTCACCCGCATGTCCCGATGCCCCAGCAGTCGCGCCAGTTCTTCGTTCGGGCGCTTCTCCATCCCTTCACCGAGCAACTTCTTCACTTCGAGCACGGCGGGATCGTTGACGGTGCTCGGATCGAAGACGCGGTAGATGCGGCCCTTGTCGGTCTTGTCCCAGCCCTTCACCCAGTCGCTGACATAGACCGCGCCGTCCGTGCCGAAGTCCACGTCGGTGCAGAGCGGGCCGGTGAGGAATTCCGATTCATCGTAGGCCTCGAAGCTCGCGCCCTTGGGCCGCAGCGCGAAGGAGCGCACCACGCTGTTCGGCCCGCCGCGAAAATCGCACATGAAAAAATGCCGGTCGTAGCGCGCGGGCAGTCCGGTGCCGGGATAGTAGGCGATGCCCGCCGGCCCCGCGCCGATGTGCGCGACGGGCGGCAGGTAATACGCCGAGGTGTTCGTGCCCGCCATGCCCCACAGCATCTCGGAATTCCACGCGCCCAGCTTGGGCAGCCATTGCCAGCCGATGCGCCAGCCGTAGTCCGCGCCCTCGACGATGTGAATCCAGCGCGCCTTGTCGCCGCCGTCGGCGTTGTTTTCACCGGCGAAGAGATTGCCGAATTCGTCGAAGGCGAGTTCCTGCGGATTGCGCAGGCCGACGCACACGACTTCAAACTCCGTCCCGTCTGGATTGCAGCGGAACACGCCGCCGGAATCCGCCAGCGCCTCCATCGTCAGCCCCGGCCAGTGGTCAATGATCTTGTCCCAGAGATTCGTGCCCGTGCCGCGGTCGGCGATGGAGAAATAGATTTTTCCGTCCGGCCCCATTTTCAACCCGTGCATGTCGTGACCGCCCAAGGCGATGTGGACGCCGAAGCCGTTGAGCAAATTGGAAATGACGAATGACGAATGACGAACGTGCGGATTGATCGGCA
>JANOAY010000534.1:0-16319 GCA_031411375.1 Pedosphaera sp.
TGCCGCTCCAGTTCCGCCAGTACGCGCCCGCACGTCGTGTCCACCTCGGTGGCGAGGCGGTAATAATTCTTCATGTATTCCTGGTAACGCTCCGGCGTGTCGAACCGCCAGCGCCAGCGGTTGCGGCCCTCGTTCCTCTCATTGGCGATGAAGGACGGCAGGCGGCGGAACGATTCGTCCGTCGCGTTGGGCGGCACGGGGATGGTCACGTCCTGATACAGCTTCATACTCTCCGGCTGCGGCAGATATTGCTTCGGATTCCCGTCCTCGGCGTGCGTGGCGAAGAAGGCGAGCGTGAGGCAGAACGGTTTGTCCGCCGGACGCGTGCGAAGAAATTCCAGCGCGTCGTTCTCGTTCTTCTGCGTGACGTGAATCGCCGGGCCGCCTTTGTTCGTGATCCAATGCGTGCCGGAATACGCGCGCCCGAAATCAAAATTCGCCGCCGGATATTTCCCATTGTGCCACTTGCCGACGTGACCGACGAAGTAGCCATTCGTCCGCAACAGCCCGGGATACGTTTCCGCCCACGGCGTCTTGAAGGCCGCGAAGGCCGGGTTTCCATGCCGCGACATCCATTGCCCGGTGAACAGCGACGCGCGGCTCACGCCGCAGATGGAAGTGGTGACGCGATTCTGGGTGAAACGAAATCCCTCGCGCGCCAGCCGGTCGAGCTGCGGCGTCTGCACCACCGGATTGCCCGCGCACCCCAGCGTGTCATGCCGCCAGTCGTCGGCGTAGAGCACGAGGATGTTCAGCGGCGCGGCGACGGCCTGGCCGCAACAGAACGCCCAGAGCGCCAAAACGGCGGCGGTGAATTTCATGCCCGCGATCCTTCCCTGCTCCGGGCGCGCGTGTCCATGCGGAGGGCTGGAGATATCATGGGGCGTAGCGCGCCGTTTCATTCGTGTCCACCTGGTAGCCCCATTTTTTCACGTACTCAGGGCCGGGGCGGAACTCGTCGCGTTGGGCGATGAGTTTCTTCTTCAACTGCGCTTCCAAATCGCTCTGCCACGCCGCGTGCGCCGGCTGGCCGGCGAGATTGTTGGTCTGATACGGATCGCGCTCGTTGTCGTAGAGCAGCCACGGGCCCTCGAGCGCGCGGACGTAAGTGTGCTGCGCGGTGCGGAGCGCGCGGTATTCGCGCCCGCCGTTGCGGCGCGTGAACTCGCCGAACGGCGAAACACAGCGCAACACCGTGGCGCCCGCCGACGGATCCGCGCCGCCGCGCATCGCGCCGCTGAAGTCAAAGCCCTCGACAGACTTCGGAATTGCCACGCCCGCGAGGCTCAACAGCGTCGGCATCACGTCCTCGCTGTTGATGGTCGCGGCGAGGCGCTGCGGTTGGATGTCCAGGGTTTTTGGCACGCGCAGCAGCAGCGGCACGCGCGCGGATTCCTCCCACGGACGCTGCTTCCGCTGCTGGTCGTGCGACCAAAGCATGTCGCCGTGATCGGAGGTGAAGACGACAAGGGTGTTCGTGGCCAGGCCGGTTTCGTCGAGCGTGCGCAAGAGGTCGGCGAAGGCGTCATCCAGCGCGGTGCAATGGGCGTAGTAGCCGGCCAGTTCCTGACGGGCTTTCGCGCGCGCGGACTCCGGCACGTTCGGATGAAGCTGAATCTTCTCCGGCGAGTACATGGCGCGATACTTCGGCGGCGCGGTCTCGTAGGGATTGTGCGGCGGCCCCCACGCGAGCCAGAGCAGAAACGGTTTCGCGGCGTTCGTGCGCGCGCGCAAATACGCCTGCGCGTCACGGGTCTGCGCGATGGCGTCGTAGCCGTCCCACTTCAATTTCTCCGGGCCGTCCGCGTAGTAGGGCGAGTTGTTGTAGGCGTGCGTGCATTCGAGAACTTTCCAGTAATCAAAACCCTGCCGCCGCTCGCGCGGGATGAACGCCGAGCGGCTGCCGTGGCCGTCCACATGCCACTTGCCGATGCAGCCGGTGTCGTAGCCCGCGGCCTTCAGCACCTTCGGCAGCGTCACGGCATTCGTGCTCAACGGCACGTCGTTGATGAACACGCCGTGCGTCTGCGGACGCTGCCCCGTGAGCAGCGAGGCGCGCGTGGGCGAGCACACCGGCATCCCGGCGACGGCCTGGGTGAAGTGAACGCTCGCGCGCTCGAAGCGGTCGAGGTGCGGCGTCTTCACATTCGGATCGCCCGCGAACCCAAACGCCTGCGCGCGCCACTGGTCGGCGATGACGAACAGGATGTTCGGCGGCGCGGGCTTCTCTGCCGCTGACGCGAACCACGGAAGACACAGCAGACACGGAAGAAGAAATTTCATCATGGCGAATGGTTAGGGGAGTCTTCGCGGCGCGACTTGTTCCGGATCGGTGAAGGGCGTGCGTTCAAACTTGAGGCCGTCGCCGGTCACGCGCGGGTCGCCGGTGTCAGTGAGAATTTTCATCAGTCGTTGCGCCAGCGCGTTTTTCTTCACGAGGAACGACGGCTCGTCCGCCATGTTTTTCATCTGCCCGGGATCGGCGCGCAGGTCGTGGAGTTCCTCGGCGGGGCGCTTGGCGAACGCGCGGTCGTAGAATTCTTTTCCGTCCGCCGCGCGGCGATGCGCGACGAGCCACGCCTTCGTCGGGCTGGCGTCCATGTCGGGGAAGGCGAGGCGTGTGTTGTTCTCCAGTTCGCGCGCGGACGGTTCGCCCGTGTCCGTCACGGCGAACGGCGCGCCCATCGGCCAGCGGTCCGGCGCGAAGTTGCGGATGAAGACGAAGTCCTTCGTGCGAATGGCGCGCATCGGATACGGGAGATTGCCCTCGCGCGCCACGCCGACGTGCCGCTCGCGGCCCGTCACCACATAGTCGCGCGTGGGATCAATCTGTCCGCTGTTCGTCGAGTTCAATTGCGTGACGAGACTCCGTCCGCTCACGCCGTCGGGGATTTTCGCGCCGCCGATTTCCATGAAGGTCGGCGCGAGGTCCATGAGGTTCACGAAGTCGTCCACCACGCGCCCGCCGAGGCCGCCGGGGACGCGCGCGACGAGGGCGACGGCGGTGCCGAAGTCGTAGAGGTTGCACTTGCCGCCCGGCACGCCGGGCATCCCGTGGTCGCCGCTGATGACAATGATCGTGCGTTCGAGTTCGCCCGCTTCTTCCAATCGCTTGAGCAGCACGCCGATGTAAGAATCGTAAGCCTGACACTCGCCGAGATAATCCGCCACGTCCTCGCGCACCTCCGGCACGTCGGGGAGAAACTTCGGCATCTTTCCCTGCAACGCGTCCGGCTCAAGGCCCCAAAGTTTTTTGCCCGAGCCTTTGATCCAAGTGCGATGCGTGGTCGTCGGGCCGAAGAAGTAGAGCCACGGCTGGCCGGCCTTCCGGTCGGCGAGGAAGGCGTGGAAGTTGCCGCGCACTTGGTCGAGGATTTTTCCGCGCGCCTCCGCGAGACTCACGCCGTTGGAGATCATCCGGCTGGCCTCCTCGGAAAAATTGTTCGGCAGCCGCCCCGCCTTTTCGTAGGCAAACTTCTGCCCGCCGAACGGCGCATCCGCCGGCGTGCCGGGACTCCACACCTTGTAACTCTTGCCGATGTGATAGCCCGCATCGCGCAGCAGCAGCGGGAAGCTGGGAAGGTTCGTGTTCCAGACCGCGCCTTGCAGGATCGCGCCGCGATCCGTGTTCCACCAGTAACGCCCGGTGAGCAGCGCGCTGCGGCACGGCGTGCAGGATGGCGCGGGGACAAAGGCGTGGCGGAACATCACGCCCTCGCGCGCCACGCGGTCAATGTTCGGCGTGCGGACGGTTTGATTTAACGACGGTCCCGCGTCGAGCTTCGCGTAGGCGCTGGCGTAGCGCCCCCAGTCGTCGGCAAAGCAGAAGAGGATGTTCAGGCGGTTGGTCTCGGCGGCGGCGGCGAACCACGGAAGACACAGCAGACACGGGAAGAGAAAGAGGAACGGGATTGGGCAATGGGCTTTCATGGTTTGATGGTTGCGGGCCACGGCGGAAGCTTCTGCAAACGCTCTTTCATCTCCTGCGCTACGGCGGCGTTCGCCGGTGCCGCCGCCACGTTGCGCGTCTCCTCGGTGTCCGCGTCATGATCGTAGAGTTCGCTCGCGCCGTCGCTCCATTGCGTGAAGCGCCAGCGGGCGGTGCGGACGGAACGTCCGAAGTTTTTCTCGCCGCGCGTGACAAGCGTGAAGGCGCCGTCCTTGTGCGGGCGCGTCACGTCGGCCAGCAGCGGGCGCAGTGACTGGCCGGCGAGCGTGTGCGGCGCGGTCACGCCGCAGAAGTCCGCGACGGTCGGATAAAGATCCACGAACTCGACCGGCGCGCGGCAGACCTGCCCGCCCTTCACCCCCGGCGCGGCGATGAGCAGCGGCGCGCGACACGCACGGTCGAAGAGCGTGCTCTTGTTCCACCAGCCCCGCTCGCCGAGATGATAGCCGTGGTCGCCGAGGAAAATAACCACGGTGCTATCCCAGAGCTTGAGCCGGTCGAGCGTGTCGAGCAGCCGCCCGACCTGCGCGTCCATGAACGACACGCCCGCCAGATACGCCTGCAAGAAACTGCGCCGGTCGTCGTCGGAAAATTCCGCGAAGTTTTTGTCCCAGCCTTTCGGAATCGCCAGCGGTGCCGGAACGGTCGCACCCGCCGGCTCGCGATAGAGCGCGAGCGCGTCCTTGGGATACAGCTCGAAGTATTGGCGCGGCGAATGAAACGGATCGTGCGGACGATGAAAGCCCGCCGCGACCAGCCACGGTTTGCCGCCCGCGCCCAGCTCCTCCATTGAGCGGATGGCCGCCGCCGCCGTCTGCGCGTCCGGCTGCGCGCTGTCGTCGCCATCCATTAAGCCGACTTCGCACCACGCGAGTTTGCCGCCGGTGAGATTGCGGAACTCGCCTTCGCGCTGCGCCGCCGTCGGTGCGACACCCTGCGCTTTGTCCCAAGACTTCCCCGCGTCGAGCCACGCCTCGCGCGGCATCTCGCCGGTGTTGGCGCTGTGCAAAATTTTTCCAAACGAATGCGCCGTCCAGCCGTTCCGCCGGAGCAACTGCGGAAACGTCACGAGGTCCGGCCAGCGGTCGCGGAAGAAAGTCTGGTTGCCCACGATGCCGGTCTGCTCGCAGCGCAGCCCGGTGAGCAGCGAAGTGCGGCTGGGATTGCAGACCGGATACTGCGCGAACGCGCGCTCGAAGCGCACCCCGCGCGCCGCCAGCCGGTCGAGGTGCGGCGTCTTCACCACGTCGCGCGTGAACGCCCCGCCGAAGCCGCGCAAGTCATCGGCCATGATGAAGAGCACGTTCGGCGGGCGCTCGGCGGCGACGGCGACGCCCGGAAGACAGAGCAGCACGAGCAGTGCGTGGAGAGGAAAATTCATGGGGCGATGATGGCCGTGGCCGGCCTGAACTTCAACCCGGGAGTGTTCACGGTCTGGCGTAGCCCGAGTACGGCAGCGTGTTCCCCGCGCCACGCTTCACTTCTTTCGTCTCCGCGCCGCGCGTCTCCCGGATGAGGCTCTCAAACGGCTCGCCGCTGTAACAGACCTCGGCAAAGAACGCCCACACCGAGGAGTTGTCGTTCACGAACATCGTGGCGCGTTTGCCGCCGCTGGTCGTGTAGCTGAAGCCGCCGAGCAACTCGCTGCGCCCGCCGCCGCGCGTGTCGAGCAGCGTGCCGCCGCGCTCGGTCTTGTAGCCGAGCACCCACAGATCGCCGCCGTCGTTGGTCAGATGCGTGCCGAGATTTTCAATGTTGAGCTGCCGCGCCCACACGCGCTGGTTCCGGAAACGAAAATTGTCGCCCACCACATCTTCGAGAAAAACCTCGCCGCCTGCCGCCGCCGCCGTGCCTTGCACGGTGTGCGTCTCCATGCTGCGCAGCACGACGGTGCGGCGTGTGGCGATCTCGATGCCGCCGCCGAGATGCCCGAAGTGTTCCAGCATCACGACCGGCGCGTCGCCGTGCGCGTCGCCGTCCTCGATGCGGAAGTTGATCAGGTCGCGCTTGCCGTAGTTCAGGAAACCGCTGATGCCGATCACGTTGCGAACTTTTCCGCGCACGACAATCGGCACGGTGGTCTTGTAGGAACCGGGAAAGAAAACCGTCGTCGCGCCGGAGTCCATCGCCCGCTGGATGGCGGCGGTGGAATCGTTCTTGCCGCTCGGGTCCGCGCCGAACGCATCCACCACGGCCCACCCCGACGAGTCTTCCCAAATCGTCACCGGCGTTTCCTGCACCGGCAGGCGCAGCGAATTCGCGGGCGAGGGAAACGGACTCGTCGCGGGCAGCGAGCAATACTCCGCAAGGTCCGGTCCCGCGCTGCCGGGCTGATCCGCGCCGGTGACGCGGTAGGCGGCGGCGAAGTCCGGCGTCTTCACGTCGGCCAGCGCGCGTTTGTAGCCGGTGGTCTTCACGTGGCGCAGGAACATGCGACCGCCGTTGTAGTTCACCAGCGCGGGGACCTTCGCTGCGTCGCCGCGTCCGGTGAGCGTGGCGTCCACGAGCAGCAGCGTGCCGTAGCTGCGGAGCGCAGGCACGGCGTTGTCGCTGGTCAGCCCGCGAAGGCTGATGGCCTGGCCCTCGTTGTCGAAACCGAACTGCCCCTGCCCGCGCAGCGTGATGCTCTCAAAGGTCTGGCTGTTGACCGAACGCGCCGTCGTGATGCCGCGCCGGAAGCCGATGACCTCGCAACGTTGCACGAGCAGCGGCCCGTTCATGTCGCGATGCGCGAGGTCGAGACCGACCGCGCCGCTGCCCGCGCCCGCGACAAACCGGCAGTCGCGCACCGCGCCGGTGTTGTTGGAATAGAACTGGAGCGCCGTCGCGCCCGCGTTGTTCGTGCCCACGTCGAAGGTGAAATTCTCGAGGTAATTGTGAAACCAGTCCGCCGAACCGAAGCCGCCGCACCACATGATGGCCTGCGGCTGCTTCGCGTCGGTGAAGGTGCCGTCCTGGAGCCGCAGAATGGTGGTGTCGCGATGCTGTCCGCGCAGCATGGTCTTGCCCCAGTTGTCGCGCCCGGCAAATTTCTTGGGCCACTTCAGCGTCGCGCTCACGAGGTAGGTGCCCTTCGGAAAATAAATCACGCGATGCCTGCCCACGTTTTCGTTCAGCGCGCGTTGCAGCGCCTCGGTGTCATCCGTCACGCCGTCGCCCTTCGCGGAGTAGGGCGCGCGTGTCACGTCCACGACGTTGGTGTGCGGCGGGTAACCTTGCTCGCTCGCGCCCAGGACGGCGCCGGCGAAGACCGGAAAAAATGCGGCGGCAAAAAAACGGGCGGCGCGCGCCCGCAAGAACGAGTCAGTCATGGCGTGACTCTGGACGCTGCCCCCGCCCCGGGGCTTCATCCCGGGAAATTTCCGCCGCGCGCCGGAGCCGGCGTGCCGAAGTCGGCGTCAATGACCGCGGCTTCGTCAGGCGGTGACGCGCGCCGGTTGCGCAGTGAGGTCGAAGGTGCGTTCGCCGTCGCCCGGCGCTTCGAGGCCGCCGGTGAACAGAACGGAGGCGGCGCAACAGGGAGGGCATGGAAGCAGCGGTGGAAGGAAGCGGGCGAGTTTCATCTGGTCAAAAAATTTGCGGTTCAGGGAGTGTTCTGCTTCGGGTTCGCGCCGGGCATTTTTGCGCCGACTTCCTCACGCCACGCGGCGAGCTGCGCGTGCATGGTTTTCGCACGCGCGGATTCTTGGGCGGCGAGGTTCGTCCGTTCGCGCGGGTCGTGCGCGAGATGGTAAAGTTCCAGCGCGCCAGTCTCGTAGCGTTCGATGAGTTTCCAGTCGCCGTCGCGCAGCGCGCCGCCGGGGAAGCCGCCCTGATTTCCGTAGTGCGGATAGTGCCAGAAGATCGGCGCCCGCGCGGGCTGCGACCCGCCGCGCAGCGCCGGCAGAAAGCTCACGCCGTCCTGCGCCGACTTCACGGGCGGCAGACCGCACGCCTCGATGACGGTGCTGAAAATATCCGGCGTGCTGATGACGCGGTCGTTCGTCGTGGCGGCTGGCACGCGGCCCGGCCAGCGCGCGAGGAACGGCTCGCGCACGCCGCCTTCGTAGAGCCAGCCCTTGCCCGCGCGCCACGGCTCGTTGCTCGTGGGCGAACCTTCGCTGGTGCTGAGTCCGCCGTTGTCGCTCGTGAAGATGACCAGCGTGTTCGTCGCCAGACCGAGCGCGTCGAGCTTCGCCAGCACCGCGCCCACCGCGCCGTCCATGGTCTCGACCATCGCGCCATAGACCGCGTGGTTTTGCGTCAGCCGTGCTTTGCGCTCGCCTTCCTGACCCCAGTCGTCGGCGGTGATTTTCTTCGCGCGCTCCTGATATTTCTTCACCAGCTCCGGCTTGCCCATGAGCGGCGTGTGAACGTCGTAAAGCCAGTAGCTCACGAAGAACGGACGGTCTTTGTTCGCCTCGATGAACTTCCCGCATTCCGCCGCGAGCCGGTCGGCGAGGTGCTCGCCGTCGGGACCGTCGGAGAGTTTCGGATTGTCGTAGGGCGAAAAGTATTTCTTCCCGCCGTACGGCCCGCCCCGGTCGAGTCCGCCCCTGTTCACGTCAAAGCCCTGGTGCTCGGGGAAAAAACTCGGCCCGCCGAGGTGCCACTTGCCTGCATGCATCGTGGCGTAACCGGCGCTCTTCAGCGCTTCCGCCAGCGTGGTTTCCTCCAGCGCAAGCTGCTCGGCATACGGCGCGGGCCGGAGCTTCGTGGGGCGGTTCCACTTCTCCGGCTGCGCGGCCCCGATGTAATCCGTCACGCCCGTGCGCTGCGGCCAGCGGCCGGTGAGCAGCGAGGCGCGTGTGGGCGAGCAGACCGGACAGGCCGCGTAGGCTTGCGTGAACTTCATCCCCTGCCCCGCCAGCCGGTCCAGATTTGGCGTGTCGTAAAACGTGCTGCCATAGCAGCCGAGATCGCGCGCGCCGAGATCATCGGCGAGGAAAATGATGACGTTGGGCCGGGCCGTTTCCGCCGCCGGGGCGAACCACGGAAAACACAGAAGGCACGGAAGGAGCAGAAGGGGGAGTTTCATTTCGCGTCCAGTTCAAGGGTGATGGATTCAATCTTCCCGGCAAATGTGTTCGGCGCAGCGTAGGAACCAACCGTGCCGCCCCCGTCCGCGCCCACGTCGAGACCGTCGGCAGGCATGGTGGCGATGCGGGTGCGCGTGTTGACTCGCAACGACGGCCGGCCGTCGAGGGCCAGCTCCAGCGGCCCCTGCGCCTCCGCGCGCGCCACGGCGGTGTGAACTCCGGTCACAAGTTCCTTCCAGGTCGCAGTGGAAACACCGTCACGCCCACGCACGGTGAAGTGCAGCTTGCCGTCCGCGAGATAAAGCGCGTAGCCCTGCGCGCTGCCGCCCTGCGCGACAAGCACGCCGGTCTTCGCCGTGCTCGCGTCAAACTTCGCGGTGATCGTGAAGCTGCGGCCCGCGATGGCCGGCGCTTCATTGCGGTCGAGATGATCGCCAGCCTTCAGCTCGAAGCGGCGCTGCTGGTTCAAGGCGCTGTTGGTCGCATTACTCTTCGCGCGCCACGTGCCGAGCGGCAGCACGTCCGCGCGCGCGGACCAGGCGTCCCACTGCGCGGACATTTTCTGCACACGCTCGGACTCGGCGGCGGCGAGGTTGCGCTGCTCCCCACGATCGGCGTCGAGGTCGTAGAGTTCCCACGGCTGATTTTCCTTCGCGACGAGCTTCCACTTTCCATCGCGAAGGGCGCGGGTGCCTTCGTGCTCCCAGACCAACGGCTTCGTGCGTGCAATAGATTTGCCCGCGAAGACTGGGCGCAGGCTCGCGCCTTCGAGCGGCTTGATTTTCTCGCCGCGAAACTCCGCCGGATACTTCGCGCCCGCCACGTCGAGGCACGTCGCCATCAAGTCCACCAACTGTCCGGGTTGCGCTTCCCACCGACCGCGCCGCGCCGCATCCACACCCGCCGGCCAGTGCGCGATCAGCGGCGTGCTGATGCCGCCTTCGTGCGTCCAGTGTTTGTATTCGCGGAACGGCGTGTTGCTCACCTGCGCCCAGCCGCGTCCGTAGGCGACATACGTGTCCGGCCCGCCCGGCATCACGCCAAGCCCGCCGCGCACCGGCCAGCCGTCGCGCGTCTGCCGGGGCGTGCTGTCGAACTGCGGCGCGTCCTTCCCCATCGGCGGCACCGAAGGCTGGTCGCCGCGCGCGGTGAAATTCGTGCCGCGCCCGATCAGTTCCGCGCACGCGCCGTTGTCTTGCAGATAGAAAATCAGCGTGTTCTCGAACTGTCCCTGCGCCTTCAGCTCCGCCACGATCCGCCCGATGCCCTGGTCCATGCTGTCGAGCTGCGCGGCGTAAACCTCCATGCACCGCGCCTCGAACGCCTGGTTCTTCACGTCGTCCCACTTCTCCGCGGGCGCGACCTCGGGCCATTTCTCATCCAGCAGTCCGAGCTGCTTCAACTTCGCCCGCCGCGCCGCGCGCACCGGTTCGTAGCCGCCGTCGTAGCGCCCTTTGTATTTGGCCATGTCGCTTTCCTTCGCGTGCAACGGCCAGTGCGCGGCGGTGAACGCGGTGTAGAGGAAGAACGGTTGCGCCTTCTCTTCGCGTGCATGCTCACGGATGAACTTCACCGCGTGATCCGCAATCGCGTCGGTGTAATAATATTCCTTCGGCTGATACTCCGCGTCGTTCGCCACGGTGATCAGCTTGTTGTCGCGCGTCAACGAACTCGGATCAAAGAAACTGCCCGCGCCGTGAATGGTGCCGTAGAAACGATCAAACCCGCGCTGAAGCGGCCAGTTGTTCGTGGTCGTGAGCAGCTTCGCCGTCTGCCCCGGCGTGACGTGCCATTTGCCCACCGCATAATTCCGATAGCCCGCCGGCTTCAACGCCTCGGCGATGGTCACGCACTGGCGGTTCAGCGTGCCGCGATAGCCGTCGCGCCCGCGGTCGTCCATCATGTGGCCGATGCCGGCCTGATGCGGATGCAGCCCCGTGAGCAGCGACGCGCGCGTGGGACAGCACCGCGCCGTGTTATAGAATTGCGTGAAGCGCACCCCGCCCGCCGCCAGCGCGTCGAGATTCGGCGTGGCAATTTCCCCGCCGTAACAGCCGAGGTCCGAGTAGCCCACGTCATCGCTGAGAATCACGATGATGTTGGGGCGGGGTGCTTCCGCAGCACGCGCATGTCCGACGAGCAGAACCAGGAGCGCCAGGATGAGCAGGGTTGGTTTCATAGGATGATAAAATTCACGGCGCGGCGATGTCCGCCTTCGCCTCGTTAAACAACTCCGCCAACATGCGGAGCGCGCCCGTCACCAGCATCTCGCCGGAGCCTTCGGCCACGCGCGCGCTTTCAACCTCGTAGTTGCCTTCCGGATACGCGGACTTGTTCGGGATGTAACCGACGGTCCCGTTCGCCAGCTCGACGTTGTAAGTGTGGGCGAACGGCGAACCCGCCTTCACGCTCAGGCCCAGCTCCACAAAAATTTCCCCCGGCCACGCCACCCACGCCACGTCGCGCCCCAGCGTGATGACCTGCATTTCCACCTCCTGCGGTTTGGCTTCGGCCGCGGCGGTGTCGAGCACGCGATGGGCGCGCACCAGTTTCATGAACCCGTCGCGCGTGCTGTCCTTCGCCGTGCGCGCGTCGAGGCGGGCCGCTTCCAACTGCGCGGACGTGAACGCGGGGCGCGGCAGCTTCACGACTTCACTCCGCACGCGCAGCGCGCCGGGATTCGTCAGCGGCTGGAGGCGCGGATACGCCTTGAACACGGCGGCGGCGAGAATGGTGCCGAGCCGCGCCGCCTCCTGCGGACTGGTCTGCGCGCCCGCCCAGCGGACGTCCGTGTGGTTGATGTTGCCGCAGCAGCCGTTGGCGAAAAGCGTGAGCATGTCCGGCCCTTTGTACGTCGCGAGCGTGCGCGACAACGCGCCAGGATAATCGGCCGAGAGGCGCGTCCCGCCGGTGGTGTCCGGGTGCATCGCGTAGTTCACGAAGGTGAGAACCGGCGCGGGCCGCGCGGCCACCGTCTCCGCGTAGAAGACGCCGACCTCCGGATCAATCGGCCCGGCGGGGCGCACGATCTGCGCGTTGCGCTTGCCCGGATTCCAGCCCACGGAACCGTCGCGCATCCAGAAGCGGCGATTGTAGGCGAGCTGCGTCTCCTGCTCCTTCGCCACGGACGCGCGCACGGGCTGGCGCTTCTCATGGGCCGCGACCACGGCGTCGGCGATTAACTTCGGCAAGCTCTGACTGTAGCTCTTCGAGACCGCCGTCCCGCCGCCGTCGGTTTCATCCCGGCTCGATTCGCGAAACAAAACGGGCGCGGTGTGCGTGTGCGTGGCGGCGATCATCACGTTCGATCCATGAATCCCGGTGCGTTCCTCCACCAGCTTTCGCGCCTCGGCCACGATCCATTTCGGCATCGAAAGCAAATCGCACACGACAATGGCCGCGCGGGTCACGCCGTCGTCGAGCACCGTGGCCTTGACCACAATATCGTCGAGCACCCCTTCATGGCCGCGTTCATGATAGTAGCCGGCCAGTCCGATCCCCGGCGGCGGATTGATGGGCACGGCGGCGGTGCCGAGTTTCAATTCGGCGGCGAGCGCGACCACGGGGACGAGGCCGCAGCAGAACACAGCGAGCAGGGCGAACGGTTTCATGGTGTGGTTTGAAGTGACATTTGCTTGGCGTTCTCTGCGTTCTATCGCGGCCAGTTCAGTTTGCCGCCGGAAGCGACGGCAGCGCGCGCCGCCATTCGAGCAACGCGGCTTTCATTTTCGCGACGCGCTCAGGCTGCGCGTTCGCAAGGTTCTTCTTTTCGTTCGAGTCGGCGAGAAGGTCGTAGAGTTCCGCGCCGGTGCCGTCGGCGTTCATGAGCAATTTCCAGTTGCCGTCGAGCATGGCGAGGTTTGGACTGCGATCCGGCGGCTTGGGATACGCGAAGATTTTCTCGTTGCGGCCGTATTCCCAAAAGATTGTTTTGCGGCGCGTGTGAACCTGGCCGAGCAGCGCGGCGGAAATGTCCTCGCCATCGCCCGCGTAATTCACGGGGAGTTTTGCATCGGCGATGGTGGCCAACGTCGGCAGCAAATCCACGGCGGCAAGAACGCTCGACTCATCCACCCGCGCGGCCGGCACGCGGCCCGGCCAGCGCGCGATGAACGGCAGCCGCGTGCCGCCTTCGTAGAGACTCAGTTTGCTGCCGCGCAATCCGATGCTGCGCGCGCCGTTGAAGGTGGGCAGCGCGCCGTTGTCCGTGGCGAAAATGAGCAGCGTGTTCGTCGGCACGCGATCCATCAGCCGCCCGATTTGCCGGTCCATTTCCACAATGACTTTGACAAGATTGGCCCGCGCCGCGCCGTTCGCGGGGCGCACTTCGCCCGGCACCCACGGCGTGTGCGTGTCGTCGAGCCAGAGATTCACGAAGCACGGGCGCGCGCCGTTCGTCTGCAAAAAGCCGAGCGCCGCGTCCACCATCCAGCGCGTGCGGTCGTGACGCGCGACTTGCTGCGGCTCGCGGTTCGTCCCCCACGGCACCGTCCTGAGTCCGAGCGGCGCGCACGGCTCGGGACTTTCGTACGTGCCGTGGCCGAGGTCGTAACCGTAGGCGGCAAACTTCGGCGCGTTCGTCACGTCGCGCCCGCCGCCCAGATGCCACTTGCCAATGTGCGCCGTGGCGTAACCCGCTTCCTTCAGCACGCGCGGCAGCGACGGCGCTGGCGCCGCGAGAAAGTCCGCCTGCTCGCACTCGCGATTCCCCGCGCGCGCCTGCAAATAGCTCGTGATGTTCCACCGCGCCGGAAACTGCCCCGTGATCAGCCCGCACCGCGACGGCGAGCAAATCGGCGACGCCGAATAGTAGCGCGTGAACCGCGTCCCCTCCCGCGCCAGCCGGTCCAGATTCGGCGTCGGCGCAATGGTGCCGCCATAGCACCCCACGTCGCCGAAGCCCATGTCATCCGCGAGCACGAATATGATGTTCGGCCGCGTCGGGATTTCCGCCGCGAACGATGCTCCGCCCATAAGCACGAGCAACGCGCCGAGCAACGAGGTGAATTTCATGTCCAAAGACTGCACGAGGCGCGCGGCGAAGACGAGCCAAGTTCCAGCCGCCCTACGCGGGCGGGAGGTTCTTCTTCAACACTTCCATCGTCTCACGCTGGCGTTGTTCAACAAAGGCGCGGGCCTTCGCGGCTTTCGCTTTCGCGGCGGCGGGATCTTTCGCGAGCGCGAGCACGGCGGGGACGAGGCGCTGGCGGTCGGCTTCCTGATCAAAGTCGAAGAGCCAGTCGCCGAGGCCGATGTCGCGCCACATGATGCCCTTCGTGGTCTGCTCGGCCCAGCGACCGACGAGCGCGGGGACGCCGTTGCCCATGCACATAATCGGCGAGTGCATCTCGTGGCCGAAGAGTCCCGCGCTGCGCACGTAGGTCGAGAGCGCCTCGCCGGTCAGCCAGTAATCCGGCCGCCAGACGGCGCGCGCCTTCACGTCGGCAGGCAGCGGGTCGTAAAGCAACTCTTTGCCCACGGCCATCTGCGTCTGATCCTCGGGGCAGATGAGAACTTTCAGTTTCGTCTGGCGCACGACTTCGATGATGGCCTGGCGGAGCGGCGCGTGGTCGCGCTCTTTCATGGCCTCGTTGCGCGCGTGCTTCTTCGCGTCGAACGCGGCGTTCTTGCTCGCAATCATCCAGTAGGGCGTGAAGCGCAGGCGCGGGATGCAGCAGAGAAATTTTCCTTCCTCCAAACCGTTCGCCTTGAGGAAAGCATTGGCCTTCGCATCATCGCGCAAGTCCGTGCCGAACGCGCCGTCCGGGCCAAACTCCATCACGGGACTCGTGCAGCCCAGTTCCTTCGCCAGCGCCAGCGAAGCCGAGTCGCGGAAGAACACAAACCGCGCGGCACTCAGCACGCGGATGGTTTCGGAAATGGTTTTCTCCGCCGCCGGCGTGGTGGCGGTCGAGTCCTGTCGCGAGAGCGTGATGCCATAGACGCCGTAGGGCTTCCCCGTCTCACGGCTCCAGCGCGTCACGTCCGCCTGTGCGACCAGCGACGGCCCGGAGCCGTGCAGCAGGAAATCGCACTCCGCGAACGCCGCCCGCAATGCCTCCGCTCCCTGCACGATGATTAGCTTCGGAAAACGCGCACGCAGCATTTCCTCCACGCCGTTGTTCACGTTGCCGGGCCAGAGCCGCACCTCGACGCCGGGCAGATGCTTCTCCAGCAGCGCCAGCACGCCGGGCGTGTGCGCGATGTCTCCGATGTTCACCGTCTGCCACGACGAGCGCAGCAGCAGGCGCGCGGGCCGTTTATCCTGCGCCGACAGCGTGGTAAGCGTGGTCGCGAGCGCGGCGAACGTGGTGGTGTGAAGAAAGCTGCGGCGGTTCAGGAACAATGGCGTCTCAAACATGCAGGCCGCACCCTACCAAGCGTCCGGCGTGAATCCAGAAAAGGTTGCTGCGCAAGGCCCGCGCACCCCCACCGCTCCGTCTTCCGCCCTCCGCCCTCTGCCCACCGCCCACCGCCCTCTGTCCTCTGCCCTCTGTCCGCTCCCCGCTTTCCGCTTTCTGCTTTCCGCTTTCGCAATTTCTGCTTTCCGCCCTCTGCCCACCGCCCACCGCCCTCTGTCCTCTGTCCTCTGTCCTCTGTCCTCTGTCCTCTGTCCGCTTTCCGCTTTCGCAATTTCCGCTTTTCACCTCACCCTCACCACAAACACCGCCGTCACATACGGCGGAAACGGCACCGCGCCGGGGCTGAACTCCGTGGTCACGAACGTCACCGGCGGATTGATCCCCGAGTTGTCCGCCTGCGCCGTGGCAAACGAATCAATCCCGCCCAGCCCGCCGCTGATCAACGCCCCGCGCAGGAAGCGCTGGATGCCCGTGTTGATGTCCGGCATCAACTGCCCGTCCAACGGCGACGCCGGGTCGTTCAAGAACTGCCCGTTACACTCCACGAAATTCGCCGGCAAGGCCGGCACCCCCGGCGTGTCCTTGAACCACGGGATGACCCCGCCAATCGGCACCACGCCGTTCAGCGCGGCCACCTGCGCCGCCAGCGCATCAATCAGCGCCTTCAGCCCGTTGAACTGGTCCCGCAACTCCGCCGAAACCACGCGCGATTTGTATAAAGGTAAGTTTGGATTAAATGGCATATATTAAAAATCTGAAACGCTGAAAACTGAAATGCTGAAATTAAGAGCCTGTTTGAAAATCCCGGAGCGCGGCTGTGTCGTCCTCGACCAGCCGCAGCCGGCCACGCCAGTTCCGCACCTTGGATTCATTTCCGCGTGCTGCGGCTGGTCTGCGACCCAGCCGCGCTCCTTTTTCCAACAGGATCTAAGAGCCTGTTTGAAAATCCCGGAGCGCGGCTGTGTCGTCCTCGACCAGCCGCAGCCAGCC
>JANOAY010000535.1:0-4876 GCA_031411375.1 Pedosphaera sp.
GGCTTTCCTGCCCGCAGCAAGCCACTCACAGCAACGCGTTTGGAATTATTCTGGCGCGCCACCACCAAGTTGCTTGCTGCGGGCTGGAAAGCCCGCGCGCCGGAGCCAACAACCTGTGAATACTCTGCGGAAACATTTCGATTGCGGCGCGGCGCGTTCGCCCCTCTATTTCCGCTCATCAGAAATCCTTCCGCGACTGCTTGCCCGAAACAAGATGCGTACATTTCTGATGCTGTCCGGAGCCGCGTGGTTCGTCTTCGCCTGGCTGATGCTGTTCTCGCTGGCCCTGGCCGCGCGACGGAGGATGCCGCTGCCCGCCTTGATCTCGGCAGTCGCAAGACTCCCGAGCTCTGAATGCAGTTCGCTCGCTGAACCGCCGCTGGTGCCGGAGCGGCGCTGAAGTGCCCGGCCTACTTGCTGCGGAACAGGTCGCTCTGCACGACTTCATGCACCAGCGAGCGCACGCCGTAGCGGCCGGAACTGGCGCGCTGAAGAATTTCCTCGATGGCCGCGCGGTCGCTGAAGCGCACGGGCGCGCCGGTGGCATAGACCGCGAGCTGCTTGGCGAGATTGCGGGCGATGACTTGCTCGTCGCCGAGCAGCAGTTGCTTGAACTCGCGCACGTCGCGGAATTTTCCCCCGTCCGGCAGTTCGCCGCTCGCATCCACGGGCAGCGCGTAGTGGAAGGCGAACTTCTGCCCGCTCTTGGCGAGACCCTTTTCCGGCGTGCCGCCCTCGGCGCGGTAACGCTCGCGCCAGCCGCCGAGCACGTCGAAATTTTCCAGCGCGAAGCCGGCGGGATCAATTTTCGTATGGCAGGCGGCGCAGGATTCGAGGTTGCGATGCAGGTCGAGCTGCTGGCGAATCGTCACCGCGCCGCGAATGTCCGGCTCCACGGCGGGCACGCTCGGCGGAGGCGGCGGCGGCTTCTGGCCGAGGATGCGCTCCATGATCCACGCCCCGCGCAACACCGGCGAAGTGGTAGTGCCGTTGGCCGTGACCTTCAGCACACTGGCCTGCGTCATTAATCCGCCACGCACGCTGCCTTTGGGCAGCGATGTTTTTTTCAAGGCGACACCCTGCACCGGCGGCAATCCGTAGTGCGCGGCGAGCCTTTCGTTCAACATCGCGAAGTCGGAGGCGACGAGATTTCTCGCGGGCAAATCCGTGCGCAGCAGTTCGGCGAAGAACCGTTGCGTCTCCTCCAGCGCGGACTCGACGATCAAATCATCCAGGTAGTAGTCCGAATACAATTCCGCGTCGGGCGACGTGGCGTTGATGCGCCGCAGGTCGAGCCAGTAGTCGAGAAAGGCATCGGTGAACTGGCGCGACTTCGGACTGTTTAACAGCCGCTCAGTCTGCGCGCGCAACACCTCGGGCTGGTGCAACTGGCCGCGCGCCGCGATCACGCGCAGTTCGTCATCCGGCGCGGAGTTCCACAGGAAAAATGCGAGGCGCGAGGCCAGCGCGTAATCGTTCAATGGGCCGGGCTTCTCTTCGAGGCAGATAAATTCTGGCGAGCACAGCACGGCGGTGTAGCTGGCAATCATCGAATCCGTAAAATTGTTCCCCTTCTTCAATGCGCTTTGCACCACGGGCAGGAAGCGCTTCACGTCTGCCTCGGTCGTGGGACGGCGATAGGCGTGCCGCAGGAATTCGCGCAGCAACGGCTCGGCGTCGCGCATCGGTTTCTTGGACACCACTTCCACGCCCGTCGGCGGCGCAAACTGGCGGTCGCCAAAACGGTTCGTCTGCCCGGCCCGACGTTTTTCCACCGCCGCATCCACCTTCTTCGCGACCATCGGCAAATCGCCGAACATCAGCTTGTGTCCCGCCGTCGGCCACTGGTCGTAGATTGGCCCTTCCACTTCCATCCAGCGGAAGACCACGCCGGGCTGGCCGTTCGTTTCCGCGAGCGGATTTTGCCAGCGCCCGGCACCAGGGCGGGAGCGGAACAGCCGCCCCGCGTCAGGCCGGATCATTTCGCCCGCGAGCAAATGCACCTCGAGTTCATGCACGCCCGGCTCAGGCGTGATGTCGAAGTCACCCAGCTTGCGCAAAAGACGCGGTGGCGTTTCAGCCGTGATGGTGATCGGCTCGTCACGTCGTCCGCGCGAAACCTCATCGAGATTCGGGATGAACCATTTGTTGCTCTGGCCCGGCCCCACCCAGACCGAGTAGGCGTTGAAGCGCAGTTTGTAGCGGCCCGCGACCGGGGCTTTGAACTGGTTGAACTTCGGTTCAATCGGCTCGTAGGCGCTGGCCACCACGCCCACACCTTCGAGTTCACGCAGTTCCTTGTTCGTCGCGCCGACAGTGATGGGCGCGTCGCCTCTACGCACGTCCGCTTGGGCTTTGAAGCCAAGCACGGGAAACGTCGCGCGCTCCGGCGCGGTGTTGAACACGGAAAATTTCATCGGCCCCGTGTAGCTCCGCTGATCGCGGGCGTAATAACGCACCGTCTTCGTTTCGGGGCGCGTGGCGTGCGTGGCCATCGCCTGGCGCAGCGCGTAATCGGCCGCGCCGAGGTAGCGCGCCATCTGCACATGCGACACGTCGAGCGCGTCGCCGACCTTGTTGAAGCGATGCGCCTCACCGTCTTCAGGCAAGGAGTCGCGGACTTGCAGCCACGGCGCGTGCAGGAGGTCGCGCAGGGCGTTCTCGTACTCGTAGCGGTTCAGGCGGCGCTGAGTGGCGCGGCCTTCCTTGGCCATGCGCGCCTGCTCGGCGGAGACCAGGGACATGGAAAGGGACGGGAGAAAGGACGAAAGTTCCGCCGCCTCGGGACGCGCCTTCTTCTTCGGCGGCATCTCGCCGCTGCTCACGCGGTCATGGATGGTGATCCACTTGGTGAAGTTGGTGGGATTCGCGGGATCATATTTCAGCGCGGTCAAATCGAGTCCGCCCTTCTGCGTCTCGGCGTCGTGACATTCGACACAGTGGTTTTGCAAGAACGGTCTGGCATCAAACGACGCCGCGCGCCCCGCCCCGCTGGAGGCCAAGACCACGGCTCCCACAGCCATCGATGTGAAAAATTTGGGACTCATCTGGTGAACAGTCTGGACGCAGCGAACGGCGGCATCCTTCAAGTGAATCCGGGCGACTTGTTGACGCCCCGGACCGTGGCCGGTAGCTTCGCGCACGATGATTTCTGCGTCTGCCACCAACAAAACCGCGAGCGCGCCCAGCTTCCGCGTCGGCGATGAGCGGTTGATCAAGGTTTCTCCCAGCGCGGCGCAGAAGGTAAGCTCGCTCCTGACCCGCCAGAACCGCCCGCAAGGCGTGCTGCGCGTGGCCGTGGTCGGCGGCGGCTGCTCCGGACTGCAATACAAGATGGATTTGCAGGACGCGCCCGCCGCGCGCGACATCCTCGTGGAAAGCAGCGGCATCAAAGTCGTGGTCGATCCCAAGAGCGCGCTCTACGTCACCGGCAGCGAACTGGATTACGTGGACGCGCTCACCGACGGCGGCTTCAAGGTGAAGAATCCCAATGCGGCGACGAGCTGCTCGTGCGGGGAGAGTTTCAGTGCGTGAGCTTGCACTTTTACAAGAAGACATCGGCTTTTTGGTTCGCCTTACTCTTCCTCGTCATCTGGGACGCGTGGTTCATTTATTCCACCATTGACCAGTGGCCACATTGGTCATCAACCAAACTTGGGATCGCTATCCAAGTATTTATGGCCCTTGGAGCCGCGCTAGCTACATACGCCGTCCTTCGTCCGTTGATGGCAAAGCTATCGAAGATGATAGGATGGAAAATTCATCATGATCGACGCCTTCGCCCTCCTGAATGAACCGCCTCGCCCGTGGCTGGATGCGGAAGCGCTGAAGCAGAAGTTTCTCCCCCTCTCCAGCGCCGTGCATCCCGACCGCACGCACAACGCGCCAGACGCCGAGAAACAGGCCAGCACCGCGCGCTACGCCGAACTGAACGCCGCCTACAACACCCTCCGCGAGCCGCGCGACCGGCTCTTGCATCTGCTCGAACTGGAACTCGGCGCGAAGCCCAAGGACGTGCAGCGTATTCCGCCCGGCACCATGGATTTGTTCGTGGAGGTCGGCCAGATTTGCCGTGATGTGGATGCCTTCATCGCCCAGCGCGGCAATGTGACCTCGCCGCTCCTGAAAGTGCAGATGTTCGAGCGCGGGATGGAATGGACGGACAAACTTCAAGCCTTGCAGCAGCGCATTAATGCGAAGCGCGACGAACTCACCGGCGAACTTCAGCAGTTGAACGCGGTCTGGGAATCCGCGCCTACGATTGGTTCACCCGAGCGCGTCGCCGCGCTGCCGCTGGAACGGCTGGAACAGATTTACCGCGTGTTCAGTTACATCGCCCGCTGGTCCGAGCAGATTCAGGAACGCAACGTGCAACTCGCCGCTGGAGCGTTTTAGTCACGCAAAGCTGTTCAAATTCACGCAACTTGTCGGGCCGTGGACTGCGCTTCCGGTGACGGTTGGGAAAACTGCTCAAGAAAATCGCGTTGGCAAAGACGCTGCTACAACTGTCACTTGATGAACAACACACATCGACTCCACGACTGTGTGACCTACCGCCGAGGCTATCAACGCCCCGGCAGGAATCCATCAGACCCAGACCCGAAAGCGCGCCGGGCGAACGCCCGGTGTTCACGCAAGTAGAAAACTGAACTGGCGGTCCCGCGCGAGCGGGACCGCCAGCCTGTTCTCCACCGGGTCAAATTGTTCGATCCACGATTCTTGGGCTGCCCGCCTCAGCCCGCCCGGCTCTTCCCCGCATCCCACCGCCCCGCCGCGTAGGCCTCGAACACACGGCGAATCTCATCCCGCACTGCCCGGAAGACCTGCATCTGCTCCGCCTCCGTCCCGGTCGCGTGCGCCGGATCGAGGAACGGCC
>JANOAY010000536.1:0-1652 GCA_031411375.1 Pedosphaera sp.
TCTTCGCGAACTCGCGCGAGAGTCCGAGGAACACGTTGCGCAAGCTGTCCGTCTTCAGAAAACCGATGACGAGAAATCCGGTGCGAACCTGATACTCACCAAAGAGCAGCGAGCCAAAAACCCAGCCGCGCTCGACCGCGCCTTCGATGTGCGGTGAAAAATCCGAGATGGCCGTGGCTCCGCGCGGCAGGCGGTCCAGCGCCGCGATCAAGTCCGTGGCGAGCCGCGAAGGATCAACCTGGAAATGTTTGATGATGCGGTGCAAGTCCGAGTCCGGCAGTTGCAGCAACTGATGCAGCCAGTGAACGGTCTCGACGTAGGGATTGCCGCGCATCTTGCAGAAGACGGTGGCGGCTTCAACCGACTTGTAGCCGATGGAATTGAGTTTTCCGAACAGCGTGGCGCGACGAATTTCAGCCATAACAGGAGTGTCTTTTCTGTGAGCGTTTGTAGTGGAGGAGAGAGTTCACGGCAATGTTCAAATTATGAAACCGTGATGACGAGGTCGTCCGCGTCCTTGGGCAGCGCGCCGGATTTCGTCCAAGTGGTCCAGCCAAGCTGGCCGGTGGCGCCCAGTTTCATTTTGGGCACCTCCTCTTTCTTGAGGATGAGCTGCACGTCAAACATGAACTCGTAGCCGACGTAGTTCCGCACCCAGTGCTTGAGGCGCTCGAAGGAAGGACGGCCCGGCAGCATCCGCTCGTATTCGGCGAGCGTCATCGGCCCGACGTGGATGGTGAACTTGAGCTGACAGTCCCACATGCGCGAGCCGACGATGGTGGTGACGCCGAGGCTGCCCGTCTCGGGCGAGTCGCCGAGCTTGCACAAACTTTCGCGCGGCAGATCAATCCACTGGCCGGTGAAGGTTTCAATGTGGGTGGGAATTTCAAAGAAGGCATGGAGAATTGCCTCCAGGCCCTCGGCATTGCGCGTCGGGCAGGACAGGCGGCCCGAGAAAAAAAGTTTCGCCCAGTCCGGCACCGCGTCGCAGTCCTGCACGCCTTCCTGCCCGAGTCCAAAGAAGCTGCCAACGTAGGCCGGGTAACGCTGCTCCGCACGGCGGTCCAGATCGAGCGCCTTCTGGCTCGACGACCAGGCGCGAAAGTAAAACGAGAGCAGCCGCTGATGAAAAATGTTCGCGAAGGCCACGAACGTCGGATCGTCCGCGTGGCGCTGGCGGTCACGCGCGTATTCCGTGAGGTGCGGCGGCAGCGGCCCAGCGGGTCCGAACAGTCCGAAAAAATGCACGGCCATGCGCGGTTTCCCTTCGACCATTTCGAGCGACTCGATGGTCGAAGGCGCAAAGGCCAGCGAGGGATTCTGCCAGAAGCGCAGGAGATCCTCGGACGCGGAGATCGAATAGCCGACGCGCGGCGACCCCGGATGCGCGGCCTGCAAAAGACGCACCGCCCGGCAGAAATCGTAGCCGAACGGATTGGCGGCGATCTCCTGGATCAGAGAATCTGGCGTTTGCCCAATTGTGCCGGCCATCGCTGAGCAAAACAACGCCGATCAAGCGGTTCTGCATATCCCCAGCGATTTCCGCGGCCCGAGTAAGCGGGAGTTTCAGATCGGTTCCGACACCGATCTCGGGATTCGGCCCGCGACCCGGTTCGATCTTCGCACGCCGGGCTTCCTGCGAGAGCGGTAGG
>JANOAY010000537.1:0-2731 GCA_031411375.1 Pedosphaera sp.
GGTTCGTGAGCGGAAAAGTGAAGGTCACGGCCTTGCGGAGGATCCAGTGGTTGGTCGGGAAGGCCGGGTCATAGAGCGGCACGACCTGGCTGGTCACATTGCGCAGCTCGATGAATTCATCGTTCGGATTCTGATCGAAGCTCGGAATGGAGTTGCCGTTGGTGATGATGAAAAAAACCGTGTTGCTCGGCGCGGCCATGATTTCGTTGATCACCACCGGCCCGATCTTCGGATACGTGTTGGTCTTGCCGGTGCCGAGCCGGAACTCCGCGACCGTGTTCGCCTCGTCCGCGCCGAACGTAGTCTGGGCCGTGGCCACGAACTTGTAGTCGCGCGGCACGCTCGTCTTGTAATAGCCGAAGGAGATGCCGTTGGCGGCGGACTCGAAGGTTTCATACACGCGGTAGCCGGTCAGGTTCCCGTTCGTGTCGGTCTGCGAGAGGATGATGTTGTCGCCGCGCGCGGAGTTGAAGGTGAAGGGGCTGAGCGCGCTGGAGCTGTTAAACCCGACCGCAGTGCCCGCGCCCTCGTAAATCGTCTTGTAGCCGAGAGCCGGGACGATGGTGTTGGCGGGGATGAGATATTTGCGCGGGATGCTGCGCTCGTTGCTCAACCACCAGCCGCTGATGTTCACATTTGTCCCGGTGCGGTTGAGGAATTCCACCACGTCCTCCTGCGGCGGGTCGGTGTGCGAGAGCAGCTCGTTCACGAAAATGTTGGTCACGATGAGGTAGTTCGGATCGCCGGGCGATTTCGTGTCGTAGTCGTTGATCTTCGGGAAGCGCACCACGTTGTTCGTGTTGCCGTCCGGCAGATAGCCTTCGGAGATGCCGCTCTGCTGGGCACCAAAGACGACGCGGTGAATTTCCTGGAAGTTCGTGTAGAGGATGATGGATTCGCCGCCCGAGCTGAGACTGAAGTTGACCTGGTTCGCAGGGTAACGATTGGTCGTGCCAGTGGTGCCGCCCTTGCTGTTCGCATCAAAGGTCACGTAGGCCAGCCCGCCGGTGCCGATGAAGGAGAGCGGGGCAATCGCATACTGCGTCGGGTTGGTGGAGATGTCGGTGACATACAGCCCGCCGAGGGCGACGGGTTTGTTCGTGCGGTTGTAGAGTTCAAAGTAATCGTCCCCGGAACTGGGATTGGCCAGCCACTCGTTGATACGCAGCGCGAAGGCCGTGCCGAGGGTCAGCGTGGTGTTGGCCGCGCCGAGGCTCGGCGTGCCCAGCGTCCACTTCGTGGCGCTGGTGCGGACGATGGAATGGTTCGGTAACTGCAAGCCGTACTCCACCTGGTCCACGAGAATCTGCTCCGTGTCGTAAAAGTAGAGAAACCCGCCGGTGGACTTGATGCCAAAGGAAACGGCCTCGCCGGGGTTGTCGGTGTAAGGTGAATTCGTGAAAGCGGAGTCGAAGGCGATGACACGATACTCGCCGGCCGCCAGATCGGGAGTTCCGGGCGGAAAAACATAACGCAGTGGAAATCCGTTGGAGTCACTCAAGCTCCAGCCGGCAATCGGCACGTCCGAGGCGGTCGTATTAAACAGCTCCACCATGTCCGAGTAGCCGCCAAACGCGTTCGGATACAGCGTGTTGTCCGCGAGGATTTCGTTAATCCGCACCACCTGTCCCTGCGCCAGAGGCAGGGAAGAAAGCAAAACCAGCAGCGCCGCCAGCCGCACCAAAAATTGTTGTCGCATAAAATCTGTTCGCACGCGCAGCACGAGTTTGTTGTTTGGGTGGCTGCGAGTGCGGGAGACTAACACCGCACATTTCCAATTTCCAGCGGAGAAACGGTGACAGGCGGGTGTCGGGGCGCATTTCGACACGGTTCTTAACTTTGAGGCGGCGTGAAAGAGGACAGAGGTAGGGCGTCGTCGCTCCGCGCGCGCCGGGCCGCGACGCGACCACACGTTCACGAACTGCGGACGCCTCACCCCGGCACGGCGGAGCGACGACGCCCTACCCTCCCTCGTCGTTCCGCCCACTTTCAAGTTGCGCGCCGAAAATTGCGGTTGCTACTTTGGCGCACACACATTTTCCAAAAAATATCATGGCCACAAAAACCAAAACACCCGCGCCGGCCGCCGCCGCGAACAATTTCCCCAAGCTTCACAACGCGATGTGGCCCGGCCTCGTCGGCAAAGGCTCGCCCGGCGCGGAGCCGTGCATCGAACTCGACACCATGCTGGACCTGACGGCCAAGGCCGAGGTCAACGGCGTGAAGTTCGATGGCGTGGACATCTTCCTCTTCGACCCGCACGTCAGCATTGATTCCAGCAAGGATGATTTGAAAAAGCTCGCGGACAAGATTCGCAAAAAGAATCTCACCGTCGGCTCCGTCGTCGCGCCCATCTGGCCGCCCACCGGCGGCGGTTCCGCGATGGGCGGAGCGGAGGATCGCGCGAAGTTTGTCGAGCAAGTGCGGAAGGGGTGCCGCATCGCGCAGACGCTGCGCGACCTCGGCGTGCGTCCTTACGGCGTGGTGCGGATTGATTCCGCCAGCGGCGTCGGCGACTGGGAGAAGGACCCCAGGGGCAACACCAAGAAGATCGCGGCGACGTTCAAGGAGGCGGCGAAGGTCGCGAAAGACCACGGCGAGAAGCTCGCGGCGGAAGGCGAAATCTGCTGGGGCGGGATGCACTCGTGGCAGGCGATGCTCGATCTGCTCGAAGAAGTTGCCCAGCCGAAGCTCGTTGGTTTTCAGGCGGACATGGCGCACACGCTTCTCT
>JANOAY010000538.1:0-5257 GCA_031411375.1 Pedosphaera sp.
CATCCAGTTGGAGAAGTCGCTGGGCACCACGCTCTTTCGCCGCCGCCCGTTTGAACTCACCCAGCCGGGACGCGACCTGTTCCAGTTCATCGAGTCGTTCTTTTCCGGCACGGATGAAATCGCGGCGCGCATCCGGGGCGAGAGCGAAACATCCATCCGCATCGGCGCGTCGCAGATTGTCCTGCGCGATTATCTGCCCAAAGTCCTGAGCGCAGTGCGGAAGAAAGTGCCGAAGCTGCGCGTCGCGCTCCGCGAAGGCTTCCCGATGGATCTGCTGCAAGCCGTGGACGACGACGAAATTGATCTCGCCATCACGTCCATTGACCCGCGTCCGCCGGCGGGCTTTCGTAAAACCTTGCTGGCGAAACTGCCGCTGCAACTGCTTGTTCCCACCATGAGCTCCATTACCAACGCCGACACCTTGTGGACGCCGGGACGAATTGATGAACCATTGATTGCGTTGCCCGTGGGCGAGCCGAGCTGCCGAATTTTCCAGAAAGAACTTTCGCGCCGTTGCGTAGAGTGGACGCCGACCATTGAAGTGAGTTCGCTCGAACTTGTCGCGGCCTACGTGCGCGAGGGACTCGGCGTCGGACTCTCCGTGGCCGCGCCGGGTTCCGCGCCGGAAGGTGTGCGCGCGCTGCCGTTGAAAAGCTTCCCGCCCGTCACCGTCGCCGCCGTCTGGCGCAAGGTGCAGACGCCCGCCGCCAAGCTGCTTGTGCAAAAACTTTCCGAGCAAGCCGCCGCGCTGCGCCGCGATTGAGTTGTCGAATCAGATCTGACGCAACAAACGCGGCGAAGCGCGTGCATGAACCAGTGACGCACTTCGCGCACCCTCTCCCCGGGGAGAGGGCGGGGTGAGGGCGAGCTTCCGCAAAACATTTTGGCCACCGCTCCCAGCCGCGATTGAGCCGCTGCATCGCGCGCGCAAGGCTATCAATTATCCGCTCACCGCCGCCCGGCCTAGCCTCCGGGCGTATGCTAATTATTCTCGAAGTTCTGCTCTGCGTGCTCATCGCGGATTTTGTCACCGGCTTTGTCCACTGGCTTGAAGACGCCTACGGCAGCGAGGACTGGCCCGTCATCGGCCCGCTCGTCATCAAGCCGAACATTCTGCATCACCATCAGCCCCGCCAATTCACACGCAAGAACTGGTGGCAAAGCTCGTGGGACTTGGTCGCGCTGTGGGGCGTGGTGCTTGTGGCCGCGTGGACGCTCGGCGTTTTGACGTGGCATCTCTGGGTGATTGCCACGCTCGGAGCCAATGCCAATCAGATTCACAAATGGTCGCACCGCACGTCGCGCGAGAACGGGCGGCTGATCTTCCTGCTCCAACGCTGGCACCTCGTCCAGACGCCACGTCACCACGCTGGTCACCACACGAATCCCAAGGACAGCCGCTACTGCGTGATCTCGAACCTGCTCAATCCAGTTCTCGACCGCGTGGACTTCTGGGCGTTTCTGGAGAACGTCATCTTCCGCGTCACCGGCTGCCGTCGTCGGATTGATCCGTCCGTGCCGGCCAGCTTCCATGGGGCTGGTCAAATGGCTGTGCCGCAATCGCACTGATGGCCAGTGGGGAGTGGAAGAATGCTTTGCGGAGGCTCGCCCTCACCCCGGCCCTCTCCCCCGAGGAGCGGGAGCAACATGCGTGGCCGCAGGGTGAATTGGATCGACTGGATTGGAGCAAACGCAACCAACGCGGCGATCAACTTGCATGAATCAGCGACACCACTCCGCGCACCCTCTCCTTGGGGAGACTGAGGACTTGCCCGCGCCGCCATCATCCCGCACGTCCTATCCCCGCTTCTTCGGCCGGCGCTCGTCGTGCTTCTTCTGCCGCTCGGTGCGCGGGCCGTTTTTGTTAAACTTCCGCACCGGCTCGATGGTCTTTGGACGCGCTTTCGGCACCAGCACCACGGGGCAGCCTTCGTAGCCGAACGCCTCGCGCATTTTGCCTGCGAGATATTTTTTGTAGGCGTCGGAGAACAGCTCGTCGCGGTTCACGAAGAGCAGGAACGTGGGCGGCGACTGGCGCACCTGCGTGGAGTAGAAGAATTTCAACCGATGCCCGACCGCGCTCACGGGCTGACGGCGCTCCACGGCGTCATGCAGCGTGCGGTTGAGAATCGCCGTGGGAATTTTCTTCTGCAACTCCGCCGCGATGTAGCGCACCGCTTCGAGCAGGCGGTCGAGGTGAAAGCCTGACTTCGCCGACGTGAAAATCACCGGCGCGTAATCGAGGAAGAACAACAGCTCCTGCACCCATTCGCCGAACTCGACGAGCGTGCTCAACCGCTTGCCGTGGCCGCGATCCTTCTTGTTGCGCCGATCAATTTCTTCTTCGCGCACCTCGCGCACGGTCTCTTCGATCAAGTCCCACTTGTTGATCACGATGATGCACGCCTTGCGCGCCTCGGTGATCTTCGCGGCAATCTTTTTGTCCTGTTCGAGAATCCCCTCCACGGCGTCCAGCACCAGCACGCAGATGTCCGCGCGCTCGATGGACTCCTCGCTGCGCTTCACGCTGAAGAACTCGATGGAGTCGTCCACCCGCCCTTTCTTCCTCATGCCGGCGGTGTCAATGAGCACGTACTGCTGCCGCACGCCGTCGGTCACGACTTCAAACGGCACGTCAATCGCATCGCGCGTCGTCCCCGGAATGGCGCTGACGATCACGCGCTCGGAATTCGTGAGCGCATTGATGATGGAAGATTTACCGACATTCGGGCGGCCCACGATGGCGAGCTTCAGCGGCTCAATTTTCCTGGGCGGCTTGTCGCTCGTGTCCGGTTCATCACCGCTCTCGTTGTCCACATGCTCGTTCAACGGCTCGGCTTCACCCGTTGAATCTGGGACGGGCAGAAACTTCCCCGCCTCATCCATCAACGCCTCGATGCCTTCGCCGTGAATGGCGGTGACGGGGAAAATCTTGTCGAAGCCGAGCCGCAGAAATTCATCCGCCTGGGGAATCACGCGCTCGGTGTCCACCTTGTTCACCGCCACGAGCACGGGCTTCTTCGCCACGCGCAAACGCTTCGCCACTTCCGCGTCGAGCGGCGTGATGCCCTCCTGCACGTTGACCACGAAGATGATGACGCTCGCGGAATCGATCGCGATCTGCACCTGCTCGACGGCCGCCTTCACGATGATGTCCTCAGACTTCTCGCGGCGCAGCAGGCCGATGCCGCCCGTGTCCACCAGCGTGTAAGGCTGCCCATGCCACTCGGCCTGCGCCGTGACGCGGTCGCGCGTCACGCCCGGCTGGTCATGCACGATGGCAATGCGCCGTCCCGCAATGCGATTGAACAGCGCGGACTTTCCAACATTCGGTCTTCCAACAATGGCAATTAATCCAGACACACCGCGAGCATGGCCGACGGAGCAAGCGGTCGGAAGCGAAATGATGTGGGCTGATGGACTGCCTATTTGCCGGCGACGCCCTTGAGGTAGGCGAAGATCAGTTCCGGCAAATCGCTGCTGTAGCCGCCTTCGAGAATGCTGAAGAAGGGCACGCCGGTTTTCCGCAGCGACTCGCCGAGCCATTGGAAGTCTTCCGTCTCCAGCGTCTCCTGCGCCAGCGGGTCGCGCGCGTAGCAGTCGAAGCCAGCCGACACGCCGATGAGTTCGGGCTTCGTCGCGAGGATTCTTTCCAGCGCCCGGGTGAGAACTTTCCGATAGGTCTCGCGCGGCGTGCGCGGCGCGACGGGATAGTTGAAACAGTTCTTGCCCACGTCCTCCGTGCCCGTGCCGGGATAACACGGGTGCTGGTGAATCGAGGCGAACACGACGTTGTCCTTGTCCTTGAGAATCGCCTCGGTGCCGTTGCCGTGATGCACGTCGAAGTCGAACACGGCCACGCGCTTCACGCCCGTCGCCAGCGCGTCCAGCGCGGCTATGGCGATGGAATTGAAGTAGCAGAAACCCATCGCGTGATTCTGCGTGGCGTGGTGGCCGGGCGGGCGCAACAGGCTGAACGACTGCTCGCCCGTGCGCGCCAGCTTCGCCGCGTGCAGCGCGCCGCCGACCGCACGGCGCGCGTGCGCGTCAATCTGCGGATGCGCGGGCGTGTCGCCGTCGAAGGAATCCTGTGCGCTCTTCACCTGTGCGAGGTGCGGTTTCGAGTGCGCCCGAATCAGTTGCTCGTCGTTCACTTCCAGCGGCGCGGCCCATTTCAGTTTCAGCTCCGTCTGCGCACGCAGTTTCTCCAGCGTGCCGCTGATGCGCGCAGGCCGCTCGGGATGGCCGGGCGCGGAGTAGTCGGTGCAGCGTTCGTCGGTGATGATGGTCATGGTTTGACTCCGCGCGGCTTAGACTTTCACCCACCCCTTGCTCCGGCTGCTCTGCAAAATCGCTTCGCACAACTTCACCTCGTGATGCCCGTCTGCGGCGGTGGCGAAGAGCAGGGGCGTCTTGCGCCCGCTGAGGATGTGCTCATAGACGGCGCGGTAGTGCATCTTGTGCGCGTCGGCGAAACCTTCGGGGTGGCCGCCGGGATAGTCGCTGAAGCCGGCGATGTCCAAGTCGAAGCCGGGCGTCGAGCGCTGGAGCATCTGGTTCGGTTCGTCGCGGCGGCCGAGGATCATTTCGTTCGGCTGCTGGAGGTCCCAGCGCAGGCTGCCCTTGGTGCCGTAGATGCCGAGGGCGAGGCTGCATTTCCAGCCGGCGGCGACTTGCGAAATGGAGGCGTTGGCGTGGACGCCGTTGGTGAAGCCATGTTTGGCCTTCCCAAACTTGAGCAACACGCTGCCGAAATCCTCCGTGTCGCACTGGTAGGGAATCATCGTCTTCGGATCGATCTTGGCGAAAGTCTGCACCTCGCCTTTGGGCCGGTAGCGCGTCTTGTGAAACGTCTCGATGTGCGCAAACACCCGCTCGGCTTTCGCACCGAGGATGAACGAGACAGCGTCAATCCAGTGCGTGCCGATGTCGCCGACGGCGCGGAGCTTGCCGCCTTCGCTGGCGAGCAGGCGCCAGTTGTAGTCGGTGTCTTTGAGCAACCAGTCTTGGAAGAAGTGGCCCTGCACATGAATGATCTGGCCAAGGTCGCCGCGTGCGACCATGGCGCGCGCCTGGAGCACGGCGGGGAAGAGGCGGCACATGTAGTTCACCGCGAAGACGGGTGACGATTTCTTCTTCACAGCGGCGACCACGCGCGCAGTCTCGCCAGTCTTCATGCCCAGCGGTTTTTCACACACCACATGTTTGCCAGCGGCCAGCGCGGCAAGGGACTGCTCGACGTGCGCCTTGTTCGGCG
>JANOAY010000539.1:0-12093 GCA_031411375.1 Pedosphaera sp.
GGGTTTACACCCCGCTGAAACACCCTAAACCCGGGCGGGTCCTTTGCAAAAGAATCCCACCTCGCGTCACACGTTGCTGCGGTTTGAAAACCCGCGCACCCCAAGCCTCGCCGCTTCACCCGAAGTTCGCTTTGCCTCCGCGCCGCCCTCCCCGAGCCTGCGCGCGATGCCAGACGCGCGCCCGCATCCGACCTTCGCCGAAGCCTTCCGCTTCTGGCTCAAGCTCGGCTTCATCAGCTTCGGCGGCCCCACGGGGCAGATCGCAATCATGCACGAGGAACTGGTCGAGCGGCGGCGCTGGATCAGCGAGGCGCGGTTTCTGCACGCCCTGAATTACTGCATGTTGCTGCCCGGCCCCGAGGCGACTCAACTCGCGACCTACATCGGCTGGCTGCTGCATCGCACCTGGGGCGGGATCATGGCGGGCGCGCTCTTCGTGCTCCCGTCGGCGATCATTCTTTGGGGTCTCAGCTTGATCTACGTGACTTGGGGCGAGGTGCCGTGGGTCGCGGCCATCTTTTACGGACTCAAGCCGGCGGTGCTGGCCATCATCGCCGCGGCCGCCCTTCGCATCGGGCGCAAGGCGTTGCAGAATGCTGTGCTGTGGGCCATGGCGGCGCTGGCGTTCGCGGGGATATATTTCCTCCACGTCCCCTTCCCCGTCATCGTCTTCGGCGCAGCGCTGATGGGATTTGTGGGCGCAAGATTCTGGCGCGAGAAATTTGTCATGGCTCAGGGACACGGGACGAAAGGGACGGCAGCGAGCGTCATCGACGACGGGAGTGAAACACCCGCGCACGCACGGCCTTCGTTGGCGCGCTCGCTCCGCGTCACGCTCGTCTCGCTCTTGCTGTGGTTCACCCCGCTCGTCGCGCTGGCGATCTGGCTCGGCACGGAGCACACGCTTTTCCGCGAGGGCATTTTTTTCAGCAAGGCGGCGATGGTCACGTTCGGCGGCGCTTACGCCGTGCTGCCCTACGTCTCACAGCAGGCGGTGGAAAATTATCAATGGCTCACTGCGCCGCAGATGCTCGACGGACTCGGCCTCGCCGAGACCACGCCAGGGCCGCTGATCATGGTGCTCCAGTTCGTCGGCTTCCTCGGCGCGTGGCATCATCCCGGTGAGTTGCCGCCGCTCTGGAGCGCCACGCTCGGCGCGTTCATCACCACTTGGACGACCTTCGTGCCGTGCTTCCTCTGGATCTTTCTCGGCGCTCCGCACATCGAAAAAATGCGCGGCAACGTGAAACTCGCCGCCGCGCTCGCCGCCGTGACGGCGGCGGTGGCGGGCGTGATTTTGAATCTCGCCGTCGGCTTCGGCGGACACGTCCTCTTTCCCAATGGGCCCCGCGCCGACGGGTTCGCCTGCGCCGTGGCGGCGGTTGCGTTCTTCGGACTGTGGCGGTGGAAATGGAATGTGGTGCTCGTGGTGCTCGGCGCGGGTGCGGCGGGCCTGGTGTTCAAGCTGGCGAGCGGGTCATTCTAATTACGCCAGCCCCGCAGCGTGAAGGAGCGCCGAGCATTGCTCGGCACGAGGTGACGTGCGGTTCCTTCGGGCCGAGCGAAGCTGGGCGCTGCACTGGCCCGCCCGCGTCCGCTAAAAAGCGAGAGAGCCACACCGTCGAGCGTGGCTCTCTCTTCTAACTGAATTTTGTTTGGTCGGACGGCTTAGGAGGCCGCGCCTTGTTCCTCACCCCAGTCGCCGAGTTTCAGGATTTCGCGGACCTTGCGGCGTTCGTAGCGATGCTTCTCCGCCTTCTTCGGACGGTTGGTGAGTTGGCGGAAGGCGTTCTTGGGATTCGCCACGGCTTCGGTGATGAGTTCTAATGTTTTGATCATAGCTCGTTACCTTTCGTTCGCAGCAACGCAAGCGAGCCGTGTGCCAGTGGTCCTTCAACTTTCCTCCTGAGCCACTGGCCGGCCACTCGGAAGCTGTTGGGTGAGTAGATTGCGGAAATCCTGAAACTGTTCAAAACGAATTTCAGAAAAATTTCACCTAATGGTTTCCCCGAGGCCGTGTCCTGCTTTGAGCAGGCTGCATCGTTTTCAAACACAGCCGGAGAGTTGAACCACGGAAGACACAGAAAACACGGAAGGGAAAAGACCGGCACTCGGAACGTCGCAGTCAGTTCACATTTTCTCGCAATTCCATTTCCGTGTCTTCCGTGTCTTCCGTGGTTCAATTCTTCGTGAACTGGAACGCCCCCGAGCGCCACTCCTTCGCCGCGCGCGAAGCCACGAGCCGCAGGCCCGCCGCCTCGAACGCCGGCTGCACCTTCGGAAATTGCGTCCGCAAAATCCCCGCCAGCACCAGCGTGCCCCCGGGCGCGAGCCGCGCGAGGATGCGGTCGCGCTCCTGGATGAGCAGGTCATACATCAGGTTCGCGCAGACGACCTCGAACTTCTCCGTCGAGCGGCGCGGCATCTTGGTCAAATCCTGTTGGGAGAGTTTGAGCGCAACGTGATTGACCGCCGCGTTCTCCTTCGCCACGCGCACCGCTTCCGGATCAAAGTCGAAGGCGACGACCGGCGTGTATCCCAACTTCGCCGCCGCAAGGGCGAGAATGCCGGAGCCGCAACCCACATCGAGCAGACTCTGCGGGCGCGCGTCCTCACGCCGCGCCGCGACTTGGGCGAGGCAAAACGCCGTAGTCGCGTGATGCCCGGTGCCGAAGCTCAGGCCAGGATCGAGAATCACCACCGCCTGGCCGCGCTTGGGTTTTTGTCTGCTCCAGCTCGGCAGCACCAGCAGACGCGGGCCAATCTCCAGCGGATGAAAATGACGCTTCCACGACTCGGCCCAATTCTCGCGCGGCACGCTCCGCAGGGAGATGCGACCGGAACCGATATCCAATCCCGCTTCGCGAATCACCCGCAGCCCCTCACACACCTGCACTCGCTGCGCCGTGGTGAACTTCTCCAAGTAAATGATCGCGCTCGTCGTGTGCTTCTCCGTGTCCGCATAAATGGAAGCGGGCTGGCCGAACACGCCGCCCAACAATTCCAGCACCGCGTCCTCCGCCTCCGCCGTGATGCGGATGGAGACTTTGGTGAGATTCTTCGCCGAGGTTTTTTTCACACGCGGCACCAGTTAATCCGCCAGCGCCTTCTGCTGCGCCTCCAGCAACTGCCGCACGCCCACGCGCCCCGCTTCCAGCAACTCGTCCAGTTGCGCGCGCGTGAACGTCGCCTCCTCGCCCGTGCCCTGCACCTCGATGAATTCATCCCCGGAGTTCATCACGATGTTCATGTCCACCGACGCGCCCACGTCCTCCACGTAATTCAAATCCAGCAACACCGCGCCGTCGATCAGTCCCACGCTCACCGCCGCCACCGCTTTGAGCAGTGGATTCTCCTTCAGCTTGCCATCCGCCGTCAGCTTGCGCACGGCCAGCGCCAGCGCCACGTAGCTGCCCGTGATGGCCGCGGTGCGCGTGCCGCCGTCCGCCTGCAACACATCGCAATCCACGCAGATGGTGCGCGAACCGATCTTCTCCAAGTCCAGTGCCGACCGCATCGCGCGCCCGATGAGCCGTTGAATCTCCGACGAACGCCCGTCCAGCTTTCCCTTCGAGATGTCGCGCGGCTTCCGCGTGAGCGTGGAATACGGCAGCATGGAATACTCCGCCGTGATCCAGCCGCCGGTCACGCCCTGCTCCTTCATCCAGCGCGGCACCGATTCCTCGACCGTGACGCCGCAGATGACGCGCGTGCTGCCCCACTCGATGAGCGTGGAACCGGCGGCGTGCGGCGCGATGTGGTTCTGGAACCGCAACGGACGCAACTGATCCGCGCGCCGCGCATCGACACGAAGTTTTGGGGTGTTCAGGTCAGACATGCGCGCGAGCGTAGGTGCGGGGCGAAGCGGGTGGGAAGGTCAAAGTGGCCACGGCGGCCCGCTGGGGAGAACTGGCAGTTCCGTGGGCCTGGTCAAATCCCGGCCACTGAAGCCGCCCCCACGCCAGGCGCAACTCCAGTCCGACCCTCCGCATCGGCGGCTCATTTTGGCGCCAGGAGATGCTTCAACGCCTCCGCCAGCTGCACTTCAGTGAATGGTTTGTCCAGGCGGGTCGTTACGCCCAAGGTTTTGAATTCTTCCGCCAGCGCATCTTCCATTCGCCCGCTGGCTACCACGATGGGGACGTCCGGCAGCATCCGCCGGAGCGCGCGGACAAATGCCAGGCCGTCCATGTGCGGCATGTGCAGGTCCGTGATGATGGCGCGCACCTCGGTGCGGTGCTGGGCCGCCTGCATCAAGCCATCCGTGCCGTCGCTGGCGATCAACGGCTCGAAGTGGAGCCGTCGCAGCACCGTGCGGGCGGTCTCGCGCACGGCGACTTCATCATCCACGAACAGGATGGCCTCCCCTTTTCCGTGGAACACCTCCGCGGCTTTGGTGGTGCGTTCGGTTTGGCTCCCCGCGCGGTCGGCGGGCAGATACGCGGTGAACGTCGAGCCGTCTCCGGGTTGCGATTGAACCTGTAGGAATCCGCCGTGGCCCTTGACGATGCCCATGACGGTGGAGAGGCCGAGGCCCGTGCCTTGGTCCGGGCCTTTGGTCGTGAAGAACGGGTCGAAGATCCGGTCGAGGATTTCCGGCGGGATGCCGGTGCCGGTGTCGCGCACGGACAGCGCCACGTAGGCGCCGGGCTTGGCGTCCGGCCCGGAACTGGCCGGCCCGGCGTCCACTTCCCGGTGCTCCGCCGCCAAAGTGAGCGTGCCGCCGCGGGGCATGGCGTCGCGGGCGTTCACGCACAGGTTCAGCAGCACCTGGTGCAACTGGGTGGCGTCGCCCAGCACGGTCGGAAGTTGCGCGGGGCATTTGATGACCAACTGGATGTTTTTTGGGAAACTGCCCTTCATTATTTTCTGCATCTCTTTGACCAGATGACCGGGCTGGAGGGAGACGCGCTCGCCCTCGGCGCCTTTGGCGAAGGTCAACAGTTGCCGCACCATGTCGGCCGCACGCCTGCTGCTGGCCTCAATCATGTCCAGGGCTTGTGATTCGCCGGGATACTGCATCCGTAATAACTGACCGCTCATCATGATGGGGGCGAGCGCGTTGTTCAGGTCATGGGCAATCCCGCCGGCCAGCGTGCCGATGCTCTCCAACCGCTGCGCGCGAAGGGCCAGGCGTTCGTGCCGCTGGCGCTCGGTGGTGTCCTCCGCCGCGCCGACAATGCGAAGCGCCTCGCCCGCCGGATTGCGCACGGGAAAAGCGCGGTCATGTATCCAGCGCACCCCGCCATCGGGCCGCAGGATGCGATACGTTTCGTCGTAGTCACCGCGCGCCAGTTTGGTTTCCGTCGCGTGCCGGATGCGCGCGCGGTCGTCGGGATGGATCGCCTCCAGCCAGGAGCGCGGGGACTCGTACAGGCTGGCGCAGGTGCGTCCCCAGATTCTTTCGTAGGCCGGGCTGATGTAGAGCATCTGGCTCCTGGCCGGGTCGGTGATCCAGAAAACTTCCTGAACGGTCTCAGCCAGTTCGCGGAAGCGCGCTTCGCTTTCATGCAAGTCATGCTCGAAGCGTTGGCGCTCGGTTTCTCGCCCGTTCACTTCCAGCGCGAAGCCGATGTCCATCGCCAGTTCATCCAGCAGGCGCATTTCATCCGCGTCGAAAAAGCCCGGTTCAGAAGCGTAAAGGTTGAACGTGCCGATCACTTTGTTTTCGACCTTCAGCGGCAGCGAAACCATCGCGCGGTAACGGCGCTCCAAGGCGGCCTCACGCCAGCCGGCGGCCTGCGGGTCGCCCGCGATGTCGTTGCAGATGCCATGCCGGCCGGTTTGCCAGGCCTGCGCGGTGAAGCGGCAATCGCCGCCGCGTTGTTCATGGCCGATGAGCGTTTGCAGAATTTTCAGCGTGCCGTCCGTTGCGCCCGCGTGCGCGGTGATTTTCAGCCGTCCGTCCGCCGCGTCCACCAGGCCGAGCCACGCCATGAGAAAACGGCCCTTCTCCACGGCAATCCGGCAGGCCGCCGCGAGCATCGCCGCCGGATCTTTTTCGCGCACGATGTTTTGATTGATGTCGCTCAAGACCGCATAGACGCGGTTCAAATGCTGGATGCGCGACTCCGCCTGCTTGCGCTAGGTGACGTCACGCGTGACGCCGAGCAGGGACTGCACCCGGCTGGCGGCGTCACGCAAGGGCGCGGCGTGCGTCTCCAGCCAGCGTCGTCCGCCGCCGGCCCCGAGGACTTCGAACTCCAGCGTCCCTGTGCCGCCCGCCATGACGCGCCGGTGCAACTCTTTGAAAGCGGCGCGGTGTTCCGGCAGGAGATACTCCACGAGCGATTTTTGTTGCGCCTCCGCCAGCGAGCGAACCTCCAGCATCGCCAGTCCCGCCGGGTTCATCTCCACCAGCCGGCCGTGGCGATCCACCACTTTCACGCACTCCGGCTCGTGCTCAATGATCGCGGCCAGGCGGTCTTTGTGCTCCCGCAACGCTTCCTCCGCGCGTTTGCGCTCGGTGATGTCCACGAACGTGCTCACGGCGTGCGGCTGGCCGCGCAACTCCACCAGTTCCGTGCCCATGAGCACCTCGCGCGCTTCGCCGCCGCGTGTGCGGATCGTCATCACCAGGCCCTGCGCGCGACGTTCTGCGCCCAGCAGTGCTCGCACGCGCGCTGCTTCGCCCTCCTCGACGAGGCCCAGTTCGGTCGCGGTGCGGCCATCAATCTCCTCCCGCGTCCAGCCGGTGATGGTTGAGAACGCGGCGTTTGCGTCGGTGAATGTCCGGTCGCTCCAGCGGTTGATGGCGAGACCCACCGGGCAGTTGCTGAACACTTTGAACAACCGCGCCTCATTCTCCGCCAGTTCGCGCGTCTGGCGGCGCAGTTCCAATTGCGACATCACCTGCCGGCTCAAGACGCGCAACGCCTCCTGCTGTGACGCACCCAATTGACGCGGCACACGGTCAATGACGCACAACGTGCCCAGCGCCGCCCCGTCCGGCGTGACCAGCGGCGACCCGGCATAAAAACGGATGTTCGGATCGCCCGTGACCAGCGGATTGCCGGCGAAGCGCCCGTCCTTGGTGGCGTCCGGCACGATGAACAAATCCGGCTGATGAATGGCGTGGGCGCAAAAGGAAACGTCGCGCGGTGTTTCGGAGGCGGCCAGTCCGACCTTGGACTTGAACCATTGACGGTTCTCATCAATCAGTGAAATCAGCGCGATGGGTGCGCCGCAAATATGCGCCGCCAGCGCGGTCAGATCATCCAGGGCCTGCTCTGGCAAAGTGTCGAGCAGCTCATAACGTCGAAGCGTCTCCAGGCGGTGGGCCTCATCAGTTGGTTGAAGCGGCGGCTTCATGCTCAATCTGGCGCGGACAGTAGCGTTGCCGGAACACGCGGGCCAATCTAATAATCCTCATGGTCGCTCAGGCTGCATCCGGCGCGTCGGAGGGTCGCAAGCGTCCGGTTCATTTGTGGAACAGCGCATCTGATTTCCTTCGCACAGATTTTGATGAGCGGCGGCCAGGGGCGTTGGCAGCCTTCGTCGGGGAGTTGCTTCATCGCCCTTCGGCTGAGTTTGCTGGCGCGGGTGATTTCGCAGACGGCGTGTTCCGGCGCCGCGGGCCGGTCAGGCAGGTTTTGAACAGCCGTTGGCTGCGCTGGGCTACCCAGGCGGTGAAGAGAAGCGGGTCGTCCCAGAACACATCATGGCAGGTACCACTGCCGGGCAGCCAGAGTTTAAGCCCGGGCCAGTCGCGTTGGCGGAAGCATCTCAGGAGGTCGCCGGAAAAGTACTGCGCGGCAACAGAACTTCCTGGAGCTTGAACTTGCGGGGGGGAAACGCCTCCATCCCGCTTCAGCCACGCCGTGATGGCGGCGGTGAAGTCCACGCCGCAAAAACGGCCAAAACGAAATCCTGAAGGCGGGCGCGGGTGAAACTCGATGAGGTAATGACGGCCGGTCGCCTCTTCCTCGATCCAATCAAAGCCGCAGAAGCCTTCGAATTTTGTGAACCGCGCCACTTGTTCCACCAGCGGCTGCAGTGCGGGCATGGCCCGGAACAGCCGGGCGGTGGAAGCATGAAATTCTCCGCCGCATCGTTTGGTGGAATACGAGGCCAGCCAGGCCATCGGCCGCCCCGCCGAGCAAAGCATGTCCACGACCCCGCGTCGTCCTTGGATGAACTTCTGGGCCAGAATCGGCAGGGTCAGCGTCGAGCCGTTCGACTCCAGTTCCTCCAGCGAAATGTACTTCACCACTCCGGCTCCGCCCGCTTCATGCGGCGGTTTGAGCACGATCGGCCACCCGACCTCGCGGCCAAACTCCGCGATTTCCGCGCAGGACTGGCAGACGCGCGCCGGAGGAATCATCAGTTCGCGACGTTGGGATGCGGACTCGAGGCCGAACTTGCTCAGCAGGAACTCGCGCACCTGCGGATCCATCGCGCCGGGCTGCCAGTCCTGCAACAAGTCAGAGCCACCGCTGGCCATCATTTGGCGGGCGATTTTTTCGTGGGCCACGATGACCGCCTGCCACGGACGATCTGTATCGCGAAGCAAACTTTGCAGCCGGACGAACAGGGCGTCCTGGTTCATTTCCCGAATGGTCGTACCTACGTAACGGCTGTGAGCCAGCAGATCATCGTGCAAACACAGCAGGTCCACATCCCAGCCCGCACTCTGGAACAACCGCGGCAACCGGAAGGCGAGATAAAGCCCTCCCTCCGGGACTAAAAGAACTCTGGGCTTGAGCACGGGCGTCGCAGCCCTTTTCCGGCATATCAATTTCACGCTTCAGTAAATTCCACGGCGGAGGATTTCCTCCACCTTGGCCTTCACTGCAACATCCATTTTGATGAGCGGTGGCCAGGGGCGTTTGAAGCCTTCGCCCGGAATTTTCTTCGTCGCGTCGAGGCCGAGTTTGCTGCCGCTGGCGATTTCGCTGGTGGCGTGGTCGAGCACGTCGGACGGGCCTTTGGTGAAGAGGCTGTCGCGTTGCGGGTCGGTGTTGGCGCAGAGGTGGAAGAGCAGTTCATCTAGAAGACCGTCAAACTCTCTCAATTCTCATGGGCAGCAGCTACGCGCCGGGCAACTTCGACGAACTGGCGCGTCGGGGCGGTGGCCCTTTTCGCCAGCCAGGCGATCCCGACAATCCCCGGTGTCGGAGTGGGAGTGATGGGCACAAACCGCAGGCGCTTCCCGGCGGCCACGGCCAGAGACGTGGTGGTGATGGCGAGACCCTTTCCTGATTCCACCGCCGCGATCAGGCTCGAGCCGCTGTCGCATTCTTCGGCCAAGTGGACTCGCTTTGAGCTCAAGCCAACATGCCGATTCAAGAACTCGTAATAGTCCGGGTATTGCTTCCGCGAGTAGCCAACCAGCGGTTCCGCCAGCACGTCCTGCAAGGACACGGCGCGTCGCCGCGCAAACGGGTGCTCTGGCGACACGACCACCCCAATGGGCAATGTGCGCAACGCCGCGAAGCTGATGCCACGCGCTGCCTGCCGCGTGGGCTGCATCATCAGAGCGGCGTGAAGGCACCCTTCACGCAGACCCGCCAGCATCTCCGGCGACGAATGGTCGTGCAGAATAACGCGCAACCTCGGCGCGGCCTTGTGGAACGCGCGCAGCACGGCCGGGAGGAATTCAATCGTGGGCGAGGGCGCGTAGCCGATGTGAAGTTCGCCTTGCTCCGTGGCGGCAGCGGCTTGCACGGTTTTCACCGCGTCTTCCACCCGCCGCAACGCCGCCCGCGCTTCGGCCAGGAAAACGTGTCCCGCATCGGTCAACCTGATGGACTTGCCGGTGCGCTCGAACAAGGCGACGCCGAGTTGATCCTCAAGGTCGCGGACTTGCCGCGTCAACGGCGGCTGCGAGACGTGCAGGCGCGCGGCGGCGCGAGTGACGTTCTGTTCTTCAGCCACAGCGATGAAGTAGCGGAGATGTCGCAGTTCCATGCCGACCACAACGATACCCGCCGAGTATCACGAGACAAGGAACATGGTATTTCCGCGCCGGCAGGCTCCGGGGATAACGTCATGGCGATGTTTGAAACAAATAAAAATCACGACGCATGAATGCACTGTTCACCCCCTTCACGATGGGCGACGTCGAGTTGCCCAACCGCATCCTCTTGGCTCCGCTCACGCGCGGCCGCACCGGAGCCGACCGCGTGCCGAATGACATCATGATTGAATACTACCGCCAACGCGCGACGGCGGGACTCATCATCACCGAGGCCACGATCATTTCTCCGCAGGCGGCCGGTTACGTTAACACGCCCGGCATTTACAATCGCCAGCAGGTGCGCGGCTGGCAGCGCATCACCGAGGGGGTTCACGCCGCGCAAGGCCGGATTTTTTTGCAGCTCTGGCACATGGGTCGGTCATCCCATCCAGACTTTCAACCCGGCGGCGCGTTGCCGGTCGCGCCGTCGGCCATCGCCATCCGCGGCGCCGAGTGTCACACCTTCATGGGGAAGAAGCCTTACCCGGTGCCCCGCGCGTTGGAGATCGGGGAGATCCCTGGCATCGTTGCCGACTACGCGAACGCCACCAGGCTCGCCCGGGACGCCGGCTTCGACGGCGTCGAGATTCACGGAGCGAACGGCTACTTGATTGACCAATTTCTTCGCGATGGGACCAACCGGCGCACGGATCGTTACGGTGGCAGCGTCGAAAACCGGGCACGCTTCCTCCTCGAAGTCACCGAGGCGGTCGTCGGGGCGTGGCGTCCGGAGCGAGTCGGCCTGCGGCTCTCTCCGACCGGCGCGTTCGGCGACATGAGCGACAGCAATCCCGCGGCGATCTTTGGTCATGCGGTCGCGCAACTGAATCAGTTTGGGCTGGGCTATTTGCATGTGACCGAGCCGTTGCCGGGGCATCCGTTCGGCACCGATTTGCCGCCGGTGGCGCCGTTGCTGCGGCGCACGTTTCAAGGGCCGTTCATCATCAATGGCGGCTACGACGCCCAGAGCGGCGCGAGAGCAATCGACGAGGGTGAAGCCGATCTCGTCTCGTACGGCGTGCCGTTTCTCACCAGTCCGGATTTGGTCGAGCGCTTCCGCATCGGCGAGCCGTTGAATCCGCCGGACGTCGCGACGTTCTACCGGGGCGGCGCGAAAGGCTACATTGATTACCCGACACTCTCCCAATTGCCTTTCGCGGAAACTAATTGCTTCGCTTGCTCATAGCGGACCGCGAACTCCGACAGGAATGGGATTTCAATCATCATCACACAGCAAAATGAAACCATCGCACCTTACAACCATCGCCGCGGTCTGCGCCGTGCCGGCTCTCCTGCTCATTGGAATGGGAAAGAGCGAAGACAGACCGCCCGTCGCCGACCCGGTCGCGCGCGGCAAATACCTGGTCGCGTTTGGCGCCTGCAACGATTGCCACACGCCGAAAAAACTCGGTCTCAATGGACCGGAAGATGACCTCAACCGCTTGCTGTCGGGCCATCCGGCCGAATCACAACTGCCGCCGCCACCCGATCTGCGCGACAATCCCTGGTTCGCGACCACCGCCGGATTGACGGCCTGGTCCGGCCCGTGGGGCATCAGCTACGCCGCCAACCTCACGCCGGATACCAACACCGGCCTGGGCATCTGGACGGAGGACATGTTCATCCGGGCCATCCGCGAGGGTAAACACATGGGCTTTGGTCGCAATATCCTCCCGCCCATGCCCTGGCAGTACATCAGCAACCTGACCGACGACGACCTCAAGGCGATCTTTGCCTACTTCCGTTCGATTCCTCCGGTGCAGAATCGCGTGCCTGAGCCGGTGGAGCCGGGCGGCCCGGTCAACTACGAGTAGCACCTCACCATGACTCAGACGATCATCGGCCAACTATCCGGGAAGCGGTTTCCGATGCCCGATGTCAATGCGCCGCCCATGCCCGTGCTCGCTCCGCCCGGCGTCGTTTACAATGGCCGGGCCGCCGAAAGGTTTGGAGCCATCGACTCGGGGCGGGGCCATCCCGATGTGAGAAGTTTTCGGCGGAAGTTCGGTCTGGTGATCCCCGCCACCAACACCAGCATGGAGCACGAATTGTGGAGCCTCATCTTTGCGAATCGGGGAGCGCGCGGCTTGCGCGGTGTGGGCCTGCACACGGCCAATGTCATCACCCCGAGGCCG